>JALZNL010000056.1 GCA_030857715.1 Actinomycetota bacterium
CTCTATAGCCTTCCCTTACGTCGCCGGGACCGTGGCCGGCGTTCAGCTCGTCGGGGCCCTCTCGCTCGGGGCCTACCCGTGAGCCGGGTCGTGGTCGTGGGCGGCGGCATCGGGGGGCTCGCGGCGGCGGCACTGCTCGGCCGCGCCGGCCACGCGGTCACGCTCCTGGAGGCGAGCGACCGGCTCGGGGGCAAGAGCCGGCGCGTCGAGCTCGACGGACGCCGGATGGACACGGGACCCTCCCTCGTCACCTTCCCCGGCGTCTGGGAGGAGCTGCTGCGCCGCTGGGACTCCTCCGGCGACCCCGGCGAGGCCGCCGAGGTCGCATCGTTAGAGTTGCGCCGCCTGCCGGAGGTCGGGCGCTACCACTACCGCGACGAGGCCGTCTCGCTGCCGGTCGAGGAGGGGCATCCCTGGAAAGAAGCGTGGGACCGGTTCTCCCGGATACACGGAGGCCTCGGGCCGCAGGTGACGCAACTCCTCACGGCGGACCCCCTCGACCGCCGGACGCTCCCCGCGCTCGGCGGGCTTCTGCGGGCTTACGGGAGACGGTTGACGACCCGGTCCTACCTCGACGGCCTCCCGTGGTTGCCCGACGGGCTGCGCGAGGTCATAGCCATCCACACGCTCAACGCGGGGGTCTCCCCGGACCGCACGCCCGCCCTCTACGCGAGCATGCCGGCCGTAATGGCCCGGGACGGTGTCTTCGCGCCGGAGGGCGGCGTCTACGAGATCGTCCTGGCCCTGGAGCGGCTCGCCCGGCAGGCCGGGGTCGAGGTGCGGACCGGGGAGGAGGTGCGTTCGATCTCCGCCGGCAAAGTCCTCACGACCGGGGGAACCTACCGGGCGGACGCCGTGGTCGGCGGGCTCGACGCCGGCCGGTTGGACGGGTTGCTAGGCTCCGGCGACGGGGCCGCGGGGCGGAGGCTCTCCTGCTCCGGGGTGGCGGTGTACGCGGCGCTTGGGGAAGAGTTGCCGGGGTCAGTCCCCCCCCACAGCGTCGTGCTGCCCTCCGACCCCGCGGCCCTCCACGCGAGCCTGGAGGCGGGGAGGGAGCCAGAGGAGACGATGGCGTTCGTCAACCACTACCGGGCCGGCGAGGTCTACCCGAACGGTGGCGGGACGCTCGCGCTCCTGTTGACCGCGCCCGCCAACGGCAGGGAGTACGGGCTGGAGGACCCCTTCGTCGAGCGGGAGGTCGAACGCGTCTCGCGGGCGGTCGGGCTGCGGAGGCCGGCGACGGCCTACTTCGGGGAGCACCTCGTTTTGGACCCGGGGTACTTCGGGGAACGGGGAAGCGTGGGCGGGGCGCTCTACGGGGAGGCGCGTCCCTTCTGGAGGAGCGGGCCGTTGCACCGGCCGCGGTACAACGACCGGCAGCGTCCGTGGCTTTGGCGGGTCGGGGCATCCGTGC
Organism: Actinomycetota bacterium; assembly: GCA_030857715.1. The sequence goes on from JALZNL010000056.1 coordinate 1,415, forward strand.
ATCCCGGAGGCGGCATCCCGGCCGTGCTCGGGGGGGCCATGATCTCGACGGGCAGGCTGATCCGATTTCTGGCTAAATAACCCGGGTAGGATCACCTGCCGGAACGCAGAAGGGATCGGTCGATATGAACCTCGGAGACCAACGTGACCTGTTCGAGATGCCCGAGGGGATCTCCTACCTCAACTGCGCCTACATGGGACCACAAACCCGCGAAGCGCGGGAGGCCGGCGAACGGTCCGTCCCCCGCAAATCTCGCCCCTGGGAGGTGACGCCGGAAGATTTCTTCGGGGAGGCCGAGGAGGTGCGCGGGCTCTTCGCCCGGCTCGTCGGCGGCGACGCGGACGGCGTCGCCATCGTCCCCTCCGTCAGCTACGGGATGGCCGTGGCGACGGCGAACGTCCCCGTGAAGCGGGGCGAGAGGGTTCTGATCCTGGAAGACCAGTTCCCCTCCAACGTCTACCCCTGGCGCGAGCTGGCCAAGAAGAAGGAGGCCGACCTCGTCGTCGTCCCGCGGCCGGAGGATCACGACTGGACGCGCGCCGTGCTGGAACAGATCGACGACCAGACCGCGGTCGTGGCGGTGCCGAATTGTCACTGGACGGACGGCTCGCTGCTGGACCTCGTGGAGATCGGCCGGCGGGCGCGGGAGGCGGGGGCCGCCCTCGTAGTGGACGGCATCCAGTCGCTCGGGGCGCATCCTTTCGACGTCGAGGCGGTGCGGCCGGACTTTCTCGTTGCGTCGTCGTACAAGTGGCTGCTCGGGCCGTATGGGGTCGGGTTCATGTACGTGGGCGAGGCTTACCGGGAGGGCGTGCCGGTGGAGCACAACTGGATCAACCGCCGCGGCAGCGAGGACTTCTCGCGCCTCATCGAGTACCAGGACGCCTTCCAGCCGGGCGCCCGGCGCTACGACGTCGGCGAGCGGAGCAACTTCGTCCTGCTGCCGATGGCGGCAAGCGCCCTGCGCCAGATTCTTCAATGGGGTGTCGCGAACGTCTCGGAGACCATCGGCGGGCTGACGGACTTCATAGAGAGGGAGGCCGGTGGGCTCGGCGTCGAGGCCGTACCCAAAGGGCGGAGGGCGCGGCACATGATCGGGCTGAAGCTCGGCCCCGACGCCCCCGAAGACCTGGCAGCCCGGCTCGCCGCCGAGGGCGTCTTCGTCAGCGTGCGCGGCGAGAGCGTGCGCATCTCTCCGCACCTCTACAACACCGAAGAGGACGTGGGGCGGCTCTTCTCCGCGCTCGAAAAGGCGCTGAGGCTTTAGGTTCTAGGTTCCAGGTTTTGAGGGGTTCGTAGAGCGAGGATGCCGCGGACATGCCGTGCTCTCCGTGGCTAATCATGGTGGTGATGTCGGGCTCTAAGCCGCGTACCGCACCCGTGATGCCTCAAGGCCTAGAACCTAAAAACCTTCCGCCCGTCTGCAGGCGTCCCCCGAACAGTTCTTCAGCGCTTGCAAGTCTTCTTTCATCGTCTGGGGCGCGGCTTCGGGGCGGTTCTCTAGCTGGTAGGGGTCTCTGGCGAGGTCGTAGTACTCTCTCCCGCCGTTCGAGTACTCGACGTAGACTTCGTCCTCGCGGCGCACGCCGGAGTAGCCGGGCCTGTCGTAGTAGGTGCCGTTTACGCCTTCGATCAGGACCGACGAACGCCAGGTCTCGGGCGCCGTGCCGTCCAGGAACGGCACGAAGCTCCTTCCGTCCATCCAACCGGGGGCGGAGAGGCCGGCCAGGTCGAGGACGGTCGGGGCGATGTCCGTGTTCGCCACGAGGTCGTCGAAAGATTCGTCCCGGGGCACCTCCGGTCCCCTGACCACGAACGGCACCTCGTGGGCCTCATTGTAAGGGGTCCACTTGGCCCCCCTTATGCGGTGCAGTCCCATGTGGTAGCCGTTGTCCGAGGTGAAGATGACGTAGGTGTCGTCCAGCTGGTCCGTGCGGGAGAGGGCGGAGACCACCTCCCGGCTCAGGTCCTCCAGGGTGAGCGCGCTCCGCATCCGCGCGGCCTGGATTCGGTCGAATCGGGCGATCTCTTCTTGCCGGAGGGCGGATTTTTCGGCCACCCAATCCGGCTTGTCCGAGACATCGGCCTCGTTGAAAGACGGCGGCTTCGGAGCCTGTGCGTGCGGGTACGCGTCCCGGTGGCGCTCCGGCACGAGGAGCGGCGAGTGGGTGTCCCAGGTGGAGACCTGCATGAAGAACGGCCGCGCCGAGTCCTCCTGGCTCTCTACGAACCGGGAAGCCTCGCCGGAGAGCCAGTCGGTGTAGTGGCCGTCGAAGCCCACCACGATCCCTTCCCGGTTGACGATACTCTTGTTGAGGTACGCCTGCCAGCTATCCCAGCCCGGCGGCACGTACCCTTCCCATCCCCCCGCATCCTCGTAGCCGTTGAGGTACTTGCCGCCGAACCACGTCTCGTAGCCGCCGTCCTGCAGAAGCGTGGCGAGGGTCTCGTCCTCCAGGCCGCTCTCCCGGAAGAACCTGGCACCCCCGCCGGGCTCGTCGTTCATGTTGTTCACCAGGCCCGTGTTGTGGGCGTACTGGCCACGGAAGATGGTGGCCCGCGACGGGCAGCAGAGCGAGGTCGTGACCACGGCGTTCTCGAAAGTCGTCCCTTCGGGCGTCCAGGCCGTGTCTAGCGTCGATCCTTCAAAGATGGAGCGGTCCAGGTCGTCGGCGAGGATCAGGACCACGTTCGGCCTGCCCTCCGGTCCGCCCTCCGGCGCGGCCGTGCCGGTCCCGGACGCGGTCCGGTGTTCGGTCCTGGCGTCTGACCGATCGACCCGCACCGTCTCCCCCTCTGGTCCGCAAGCAAGCGGGAGGACGAGGAGCAGCACCAGCCCAACGAAGACTACCGGAATGCTACCGTGAATCTGCGGGAACCGATCCAAGACGCGTTTAGCCTAGCACGCGGTGGGCGCGTCCGGGCGGGACCTACCCTTCGGTGCTGACGCGCTCGATGCTGGACCACGGGAGAAACTCGTAGCCCCCCATGTCGCCGCTCGGATCGCGAACTTCGAGCAGGAGCCCCCTACCGTCGGCCTCGCAGACGTACCCTTGCAGGTCGTTGCCCGTCCGGGCGGAGACGGAGATCAGGCTCCCGCGTTCGAAAAAACCGCCCAACCCCGGCGCGTTCCCGCGCAGTCCCCCGGTGCCCCCGTCTTCCAAAACGTCTCCTCCGCCTCGTGTCGTCCAGCCAGAGGTACTGTAACCCGTCCAGGCCGCGTCCGGGAGCAGAACGTCCAAAAGGATGACCAGGATCATCCGCCGTGACCCTGTCCTCGCCTAAAGCTGACGGCCAATGGCTAAGAAATCCGTCATCCTGGGAAGCCGCCCTGGCGCCCTATAAGCTCTTCTATCGGAACCGCGTCCGTGAGCCCCGACCCCGGGTCTATGACGGCGTACTCGGCCCCCGCCTCCCTGGCGACGAGGGCGTGGCGGGCGAGGCCTTCGGCGTCATCTATGGTGCCGAGCCGGTCGGGCAGGCCGAGATGCGCGGCCTTCTCCCGGAAAGAGCGGGCGCCCTCCGGGGAGCCGAAGAGCGCCACGACGAGGACCTCGCCCTCGTCTACCTCGACGGTGATGAGGGGCGCCTCTCCCCCCTCGTCGGAGATGACGTAGAGGGGGAATGGGATCACACCCACCCTCCCGGCGGCCTCGCGCGCCACGTCTTCGGCGTGGAAGAGCCCGGCGCCGTCCCCGGAGACGACGAGCACGTAGTCCGCCCCGGAGAGGGCGAAGCCCTCGACGGCCCCCCACTCGGCAAGCTCCCGCGGGTCGGTTCCGGACAGGGCCGCCATCCCGTGTTCGGCGGCCCCGGCGGAGAACTCGCCGGCGAGCTCCCTATCGGAGAAGAGGGCCGCCACCCCCGCCCGTTCGCCGCCCACCTCCGTCTCCTGCAAGACGTCCCGGCCCGCCGGGTCCACCAGCTTGAAGAGCGGCGGGCGCGGGAGGTCTTCGAGAGAGAGTTCCCTTCCGGGTTCAGCCATGCTCGGCCTCGCGGGTGACGAGGTCGGCCGCGGCGCCGCGCGGGAAGAGGGCCGCAGCGGCCACGCTGGAGACGCCGAATACCAGCAGGACCCAGAAGGCCGGGGAGAGCGCCGCGGAGAGGGCGCCGGCGAGCTCCGCGTAGGCGGCTTCGGGGATGCGGGCGCGGACGGCGGGCTGCAGGATCGCGTTCGGGTCCGAGAGCAATCGCGCGAGCGCCGCGTCCCCCTCCGCAACCCGCCCGACGGCGGCCCTGTAACGGTCGCCCAGAGAAGCGTTGAGCAGCGCGCCCATCACGGCGACGCCGAGCGAGCCCCCCACGGTCCGGAAGAACACGACGGAGGAGGTCGCCACCCCGCGCCGCCGCCAGGGCACGGCGTTCTGGACGCTCACGAGGTAGCTCGTGCTCGAGAAGCCGAGGCCGAGGCCTATGACGACTACCGCGGCGACCACGTAAGGCAGGGAGGTCCCCCGGTCCATCGGGACGCACAGGGCGGACCCCGAGGCGACCAGGACCGACCCGAGCAGCAGGGTCGCACGGTAGCCGGTCTTCAGGAGCATCCGCCCCCCGACGAACGAACCGACCGGCCAGCCTATGGAGAGGGAGGCGACGACCGCGCCAGCCGTGAGGGCCGTGCCGCCCAGAGAGCCCTGCACGAAAAGCGGCACGTAGACAGAGACCCCGAGCAGGACGCCGCCGAGCGCCAGGTTCCCGAAAGCCGAGACAGAGAGGATGCGGTCCCGGAACATGTCGGGGGGCATGATCGGGTCCTCCGCCCGCCCCTCAACGAAGACGAAGAGCGCGAGCATGGCCACGCCGCCGCCGAACAGCGCGAGCCTGCCGGCCGTTATCCCCGGTTCGCCGAGCAGGGCGAGCAGGACGGCGACTAGGCCGCCGGTTAACAGCGCGGTACCGAGGTAGTCCATCTTTCGGCGGCGGCGTTCGAAGGACTCGGTCAGCGTCAGGGCCAGAAGGACGGCGGCGACCAGGCCGAAGGGGATGTTCAGGTAGAAGACCCAGCGCCAGGAGACCAGGTCCGTCAGCAGGCCGCCCACGGCGGGGCCGACGACCGCGGAGATCCCCCACACCGCCCCGAAGAGCCCCTGGATGCGGGCCCGCGCCTCCAGCTCGAAGATGTCCCCGATGATCGTGATGGCGACCGGCTGCACCGCCCCCGCCCCAAGACCCTGCACCGTCCTGAACGCGATGAGCGCCGCCATGCTCTGCGAAGCCCCGGCGAGCACGCTCCCGAGCAGGAACAGGAAGATGCCGGCGAGGTACACGGGCTTTCTACCGTAGGTGTCGGACAACTTGCCGAAGACGGGCCCGGTCACGGTCGCCGCCAGCAGGTACGAGGCGAAGGCCCACGGGTAGAGCGGGAGCCCGCCGAGCTCGCCGATGATCGTCGGCATCGCGGTGCCGACGACGGTGGCGTCGAGCGCCGCCAGGAACGTCCCGATCAGCGTAGCGAGCACCACGAGCGTCTTGCGTCGCCTGCTAAAACCCAACGCTAGAGGTTCTCTGTTCCGGAGGTCACAAGAAAGATCTTACCGGGCCGGCGCCCGTTACCGTATGAGTGACCGGGGCCTGACCACTTCGCGCACCATCGCGACGAGGTCCGCGCTAGAGAAGGGCTTGCGCAGGACGCGGACCGAGCCGTGCGTCCGCTCGGCCAGCGCCCTGGCCTCCGGGTCTTTCTTGGCGACCATCAGGATCACGGGTATCTTCGACGTCTTCGGCATCGCCTTCAGGCAGTGGCACGCCTCGACTCCGCCCACCTGTGGCATCGAGACGTCCATAACGATGAGGTCAACCCGGCGGCCGAGCGCCTCCTGCAAGGCCCTCTGCCCGTCCGTGGCGATCACGACGCGGAAGCCCTCTTGCGTGAGGGCCTCCGTGGCGGAGTCCAGCAAGACGGGGTCGTCGTCGGCCAGCATGATGGTTGGTTTACCTCTCTCCACGGCGAAGTATTTTACACTCAAACCCGCGCGCACGACGCCCGCGGGGAGAAAAGAGATAAAGCGTTCACGCCCGGGGCCCCGGTCACCGTCGCGCGGGGCCGGGAACCAGAGCACCGCCTGCTAAAATAGTCACGCAATCCCCAGACGAAAAGCTGATAGCCGACCGTTAGAAGCTGAAAGCTACAAAGAGGTGAGCGTGACGGAGCAAAGATACTTCCGCAAGGGCTTCAAGATGCGGGACGAGGTGCAACACCTCCTCGACCGCGACTACCGCTCCGAGGCCGTCGACCGCGTGCGAGAGAGCGGCAACGTCCTCTCCGTAGACGGGCTGACGATCCGCCTCGCCGACGAGTTCGGGTTCTGCTACGGGGTCGACCGGGCGGTCGATTACGCCTTCCAGACCAGGGAGAAGTTCCCCGACCGGCGCATCTTTATCACGGGGGACATGATCCACAACGCCTCCATGAACGACCGCCTGCGCGAGATGGGCATAGAGTTCCTCTCCACCGGCTTCGACGGCCCGACAGAAGAGGCCTTCGACCACGTCACCCCCGAGGACGTGGTCCTGCTCCCGGCCTTCGGCGCCCCCATAAACTGGGTGGAGAAGCTGCGCGAGAAGGAGTGCGTCGTGGTCGACACGACCTGCGGCTCCGTCCTCTCCGTCTGGAAGCGCGTCACGCGCTACGCCAAAAAAGAGTTCACCAGCATCATCCACGGCAAGTACTACCACGAGGAGACAAAGGCCACGGCCTCCCAGACCCTCAAGGACGGCGGCAACGGCCGCTACCTCATAGTGCGCAACCTCAAGGAGACCGGCCACGTCACGGACTTTATCCTCGGCAGGATGACGGCCGAGGAGCTTACGGAGAAGCTCGCCCACGGCATGAGCCCCGGCTTCGACCCCGAGAGGGACCTGCAGCGCGTAGGTGTGGCCAACCAGACGACGATGCTGATGAGCGAGACGCTCGCGGTCGGCGAGGAGCTTAGAAAGGCGATGGCCGAGCGCTACGGCGAGGAGAACATCGCAGACCACTTCGAGCTCTTCGACACCATCTGCTCGGCCACCCAGGACCGCCAGGACGCGCTCTTCGATCTTCTGGAGCAGCCGCTCGACGTCATGGTCGTCATCGGCGGCTACAACTCCTCCAACACGAACAACCTGGCGATCATCGCCGACGAGAGGGTACCTGCGAGCTACCACATAGCCAGCGGCGACTGCATAGACGGCGACGCCATCCGCCACAAGCCCGCCGGCACCCCCCTCGACGCCCGCGAAGAGGTCGAGGAGCAGCACTGGCTCCCGGACGGCCCGGTCCGCATCGGGCTCACCGCCGGCGCCTCGACGCCGAACTCGCAGATAGGCCTCGCCATCGGGCACATCTTGCAGGCGCGGGGCCTTCCCCCCGAAGCGGCGCTTCGATAAGGTTTTGAGGTTCTAGGTTTTAGGTTTTGAGGAGTTGTAGAGAGAGGACGCCGCGGACATGCCGCTCCCTCGCTGAGGCTAACCATGATGGCGATGTCGGGCTCTAAGCCACGTAGGGGGCACCCTTAATGCCTCAAAACCTTATGCCTTAGAACCTCCTACACCCCCATCTCGACGAGCTTGCGGGCCAGGTCGGCGAATTCCTCGCCCTCTGGCGTGTTCGAGGCGAAGGAGCGCGCGGAGCCGTCGTCGAAGGTGACCTGCACGACGTCTTTGGCCGCGCCGCCGCCGCGCAGGTAGCCGCGGACGGCCACGACGCCGCCCGCCACAGCCCCGAGGATGAAAAGACCTCCGAGAAGCTTCTTCACGACCGTTCCCCCCCGTTCGCCGCCTTCTCGATCTCTCCCCTGGCGTTGCGCATGTCGTAGAGCACGAGCCCGACCCGCGCGTCCTTCGCGGAGGTGGCAGCCAGAGTGCCGCCGCCATCCAGCCGGACGAGAAGGAGGTGCCCGTCCTCCGTGTCTACCCTGACCTGCGAAGCGTGGTCCTTACCCTCCCGGCGGGCCGCCCTCTCCGCCAGGTTCGCCACCGCCGCCAGCATGGCCGCGGCCCGCTCCTGGTCCACGCCCCCTCCGTGCGAGGACGAAAGCAGTACCCCGTCAGCGGAGAGCACCGCGCAAGAGGCCATATCCCCCGAGAGCGCCCGGAGGTCCGCCAGGGCGCGGTCCAAGTCCCCCCCAGAGCCGACCTTTTCCCGTTCCGTCACAAGACCTCCCGTGCCCGCCTACCCGTCGGAGCGGGCATTATAACGGATGGGAAACCCGTGCCTTGCCTGGGGGCCTGCCCGACCGCTTCACAGCCGTATCCGCGGATGGTATATTCAGCCCCCACGGGCGATTAGCTCAGCGGGAGAGCGCTGCCTTCACACGGCAGAGGTCGCTGGTTCGAAACCAGCATCGCCCACTCCGAAAAACCGCGTACCTAAGGGTTAAAATTTCGAACACGTGGCGGTTTTCGGGAGCCTTGAGATCCTTCGTACACCAGTACTACACCAACGCGGCCTGAGGGCCGCTTCATCACCCCTAAAC
>JALZNL010000057.1 GCA_030857715.1 Actinomycetota bacterium
TTTCGTCCGACGAAAGTCGGTAACCAACCAATGTTTGCGCAGAAAGCCAGGGCTCCGCGTCGAACCCGAGAAGCTGAAGGCTGACAGCTGACGGCTGTCAGCTACTCGCCTTCTTTGCGTGGCAAAAGGTTCTGCGCCTGCTGGGGTAGGCGGGCACGCAGGTCTTCGAAGGTGATGCCTTTGAGCGATGGGAGCTCGAAGTCCTTGAGCATCCTGGTCAGGACGCCGCCCCCGCCTAGCTCGACCCACTCTTCTACGCGCATCTTCGCCAGGGTCTCGACGACCCTGACCCAGCGGACGGGGGCGACCATCTGGTTCTTGAGGGCGTCGCGGGCGGCCTCGGCGGTCGTGTGGACGCTGCCGTCAATGGCGCTGACGATGGGGACCTCCGGCGTCCGGAACTCCACGGCGTCCAGCGCCCCGCGCATCTTCTCGCCCGCGGCGGCGACGTAGGGTGAGTGGGCGGCGAACGCGACGTTTAGCGGGATCTTGCGCCCCCGAATCTTCGAGACGGCATCACCCAGGGCGCCGCGCAGGCCGGAGATGACGGTCTGGCGCGGGGAGTTGTAGTTGGCGATCACGGAACCCTCGGACTCCCCGAGGGCCTCTTCGACCTCCAGGGGATCGGCTTTCAGGATCGCGACCATCCCGCCCGGCGTCTCCTCTGCGGCCTCCGCCAGGAAGCGGTCCCTCTCCGCGACGAGCCAGAGGCCGGTCTCGAAGTCGAAGCACCCCGCCGCGTAGGCCGCGCCGTACTCCCCGAGCGAGTGCCCGGCCACCACGTCTGGGCGCACCTCCAGGTTGCGGCTCTCGTCGGCGTCCCACGCCGCGCGGGCGAACATCTTGACCTGGTCCGGTATACGTTCGCCGACGACGCGCCGGATCTGCGGCAGAAGCTCCGCCGCCGGCTCCGCCACCCCGCCGCCCTGTCCCGGAAACACGAACGCTCTCATCTCTTCTCCGAACCTCTACGATACTTCGTCTGAATGCCACTCCCACCCCAAGGTGCTTAGAGAGGCGTTTTACCACAGGGACGCCCGTCTTTATAGCGCCCGATAGGTTATACGCGCCGGAGGCTAAGGGGTTTCGATGGCGGGAACTCATCCGCTCGTAGTCTTAGAGGGTGTGTGAGGAACCCTGGGATCGTGGGCTACGAGCACCCGCTAGCGTGGCGGAGTGGTTGAGTCGCGGATCACCAGACGGGTCGGCAGCCGTTCGGGATTGGGAGCGTCTTCTCCGCGAAGTAGCGAAACCAGCATTCGTCCGGCCAACGATCCCTTGTCGTCGTGGTCCTGGCGCACGGTGGTGAGGGGTGGGTCGGCGCTTGCGCCCTGAGGGACGTCGTCGAAACCGACCACCGAAAGGTCTTCGGGCACGGACAGCCCCAGCTCTTCGACTGCCACGAGGACGCCCAGCGCGAGCTGGTCGCTCGAGGAAAGGATGGCCGTGGGCCTCCGCTTGGAGGAAAGCAGCGTCCTGGCGGCCCGGTAGCCGAGGGCAGCGGTGCTGCCCGGGCACTCGTAGACGGGGACCTCCGGCCATGGTAGGCCGGCGTCCTCCAGGGCGCTCCGGTACCCGCGCAACCTCGAGCGGCTCACGCGGAACGCCGCCCCTTCCTGGCGGCCGAGGTTCGCGACGCCCTCCCGGCCGTCCGGGGAGAGGGCGAAGGACACGACGCCCAATCTCTCGTGCCCAAGCTTCAGGAGGTGGTCGGCGGCCTCCCTGGCGGCGGCCTCGTCGTCGACGCCGACGAAGGGCACGCCCTCCTTGAGGGGCTGGTCTACCACTACCGTCGGCAAGCCCCTGTCCAGGGCGGCCGTAAGCAGCGGCTCCTCGTCGCTCATCGAATAGACCACGAAGCCATCCACCGCCGCCTGCGCGGCCGCCCGAGGATCTCGCCCCCCGGACGGCCCGCCGCCGGCCGCGGGCACGAGCAAGAGCCCAAGGTCCGCCTCTTCGGTGACCGTGCTCAAACCCCGCAGGAAAGAGACCGCCGCCGGATCGTCGAAGGCGTAGGATAGGGGGTTCGAGTAGAGCACGCCCACCACGTCCGTCCTCTGCCGCCTCAAGGAGCGCCCCACGGGGTCCGGACCGTTGTACCCGAGCCTGTTCGCCGTCTCGAAGATGCGCTCTCTCAGGGCCCCGGAGAGCCGATCCGGGCGGTTGTAGGCGTTGGAAACCGTCATCGCAGAGACGCCCAATTCCCCGGCGATCCGCGTCAGGGTCACGCGGCGCTTTCCGGAGCCCCCGGAAGACCCGCCCGCTTCTGAACCTGCGCGACTCATGAGCCTAATGATACACTGCTTTAACGTTAAATGTTTATCGTTAAAGCTGCGATTGGAGGGGCATGTGGAGGCGAGGGGTGAGACGGGGGTGAACCGCAAAGGGGCGGCGTTGGCGCTCTTATGCGTGGCGCAGTTCGTTGACGTGTTGGACGTGAACGCCGTGGTAGTGGCCCTGCACTCCATCGGGCGGGACCTGGGGTTCTCGCGGGTGGACTTGCAGTGGGTGATCTCGGCCTACGTGCTGTCCTTTGCGGGTTTCCTGCTCCTGGCGGGGAGGGTGGCGGACCTGTGGGGCAGGAGGAGGACCTTCGTGGTCGGGCTCGCGCTGTTCACGGGGGCTTCGCTCCTTTGCGGGCTCTCTTCCTCGCCGGGGATGCTGGTGGCCTCGCGCGCCCTCCAGGGGTTGGGGGCGGCGATCACGGCGCCGGCCGCGCTCTCGATCATCACGACGATCTTCGAGGAGGGCCGCGAGCGGGACCGCGCGGTGGCCGCGTGGACGGCGGTGGCGGCGGGGGGAGGGGCGGCGGGGTTGCTCCTGGGCGGGCTCATAACGGACTTCTTTGGCTGGAGGTGGGTCTTCTTCGTCAACGTGCCGGTTGGAGTGGTGGGGATCTCGCTCTCTTACGTGCTCCTGCCCGAGTTCCGAAATCCTTCGGCCTCCCGGAGGCCCGACCTGCTCGGGGCCGCGACGGTTACCGGCGCGTTGGTGCTCCTGGTTTTCGGGCTCACGCGAGCCGGGGGTGCGGGGTTCGGATCTCCCGCGACGCTGGGTACCCTCGCCTTCGCCGCGGCGCTACTCGGGGCCTTCGCGGTCGTCGAGCGGCGCGTAGCCGAGCCCCTCGTTCCGCCGGGCATCCTCCGCTTGCGCGGGCTGGTCGGGGCGGCCATGGTCGCCTTCGCGCTGACCGCGGCCACCGCCCCGGTCAGCGTGCTCGCGACCCTCTACCTCCAGGACACCCTGGGCTACTCCCCGTCCTTCGCGGGCCTGGCGGGCCTGCCGTTCAGCCTCTGCGTGGTCGCCGGCGCCGCGATCGGGGGGCGAATCGCCGGCCGCGTCGGCGGGAGGGCGGTCATGGCCGGAGGGCTTGCGGTCGTGGCGGCGTCGGCGCTCGTGACCGCCGGGATCACGGCCGAGGGCGGCGTGCCCTATGTACTCGCGGGGGCCGCGCTCTCCGGGTTGGGCTTGGGGTGCGCCTCGGTCGCCTCCACGGCGCGCGGCACCTCGGCGGTGGAGAGAGGCAAGCGCGGGCTGGCCTCCGGCCTCATGAACACCGCCGCCCAGGTGGGCACGGCGCTCGGGCTCGCCGTCCTACTCACCCTCGCCGCGGCGTACGCCGGCGCTTCGGCGGGCGGCGGACCCTCCGACGCACAAGCCTTGGTGGCGGGCTACAGGCTCGCCTTCTTCGCCGCCGCGGGCGTCGCCTCCCTGGGCGTGCTGGCCGCCCTTTGCGTGGTTCGCCGAGATAAGGCCCGAGATGGCCGGTAGTCCGGTCACACCACGCGACGCCAACGCTACCCCACCGACGCCGAATGGGCGACCTCTCGCCTTTGTTGCCCGATGCTACGACGAGCCCGGGGGGGCCGGCAAACGATGAACAGCGCGGCCAGCGGCAGGAGGGTGAACAACAGCGCCCCGAGACCGGTGGTGGACAGAATGACGATGACCGCCGCGAAGACGACGGCCAGGAGCAAAGCCTTACCGAAACCGATTCCGGGCATGACCTTCCTCGCCTTCTCCAGCAATATACGCCCTCACCCGGGTCCGATAACGCGCAGCGCCCCCGGGAGCACCCGCGCCCGGAACTCCCTGGTGGGGGAGAGCATCTCCCCGTCCACGTGCGCCGGGACGGGATCGGCCAGTTCCACCTCGACCTCCCTCGCCCGGGCCACGTGTACTTTCTTCTGGTCGGTGATCGTCCCCCAGAGCGCCGACGGGATGAGCCGCAACACCTCCGTCCTGCTCACCTCCTCCGACCACACCACCTCGAAGAGGCCGTCGTCGAGCACCGCGGCGGGCGCGAGCTTGAACATCGAGCCGTAGGTGGTGCCGAGCGCCACGGCCACGAGTATGGTCTTCGCCTCGACGATCCTCTCCCCGTCGAGCCGCAGGGTCGCCCCGTGGCATCGGAAGCCCCACAGGAGGCGCCCCACGCTCCAGACGTATCTTCCCGGGCCGCCCAGGTACGAGGGGGCCTTCTCCACCCCCTCGGCCACCTCGGCGTCGAACCCGATCCCCAGCCCGTTGTTGAACGGTACCCTGTTGACCTCGCCCGCGTCTACCACGCGCACCCTGCCCTCCAGCAGCACCCCGAGCGCCCGCCGGAGGTCGCCCCCGATCCCGAGCGCCTTCACGTAGTCATTTCCGGTCCCGAGCGGCAAAACCCCCATGACCCGCCCCGTCCCGGCGCACGCCGCCGCCACCTCGTGGACCGTCCCGTCCCCGCCCACGGCGACCGCCGGCGCCCCCTCGGGCAACCCGCGAACTATCTCGTAGGCGTCCCCGGTCCTCTCCGTGACGTGCCAGACGGGCCGCACGCCACCCCTCTCTAAACTTTCCGAGATCTGCGCGCGCCTTCGCCCCGACCGCCCACTGTCCGCGGCCGGGTTGAGCACCAGGTGCGCCTCACTCCCCCCGTACAACACACGCGGAACATACCAGAACCGCAATCCCGCGGCCCCCAAAGCGATACTCTCAACCTGTGTATAAGGTACACGGTACGCCGGTAGCCGCAGTCCGCCAGGTCTTCGGGGGAGGACACCCGCGCCCCTGCTCCGGACGACGGACCCGTACCCGCCGGCCTCCCGGTAGAAGACGAAACACGCCTGTACGACCGACCTGCGCGGGGAGAAGGCACCCCCCGAATGGCGGACCAGGATGCCTTCTCACGCGAGAAAAGGATGGATGCGGAGTTGAATTGAAGTTGTAGTACAGGTAGAGAATGCTCTCTTGCTTCGGGTGAGAGTCGCGCAGGGTGAGGAAAAGAGTACAATAGCCCTCTACATGGCGGAAGGGACCAAAAATTGCCTGCATCTGGAAGGCTTACGGGCTGCGACGGGGTCCAACTACCGGTGTCCGGTCTGCGGGGAGAGCCTGGATGGTGGCGGCGTCGCGGGGTGGGTTCGGGAGGCCGAGGAGGCCAGGGACGAAGCTTACTCTCTGGATGAGGGTGACGGGTTTGCGGGGATAGCGCGGCAAGAGGCGCAGCGGGAAGTCTACCGGCGACGGAGGATAATGTACGAGCTAGAGAACGTGCCTCGGGTGGCGACGACCAGGCCGGAGATGATCCTGGTGGTCCACGACATCGAGGCCGGGTCTTACCAATGCCGCATCTTCTACAAGGAGCCGCGGCAGGCCGGGAGCGTGGAGCAGGTCAGCGTGGCGGCGGCGCTCGAGACGATCCTGGAGTTGCGCTCCGACCCCGACCCCGTCGTGCGGCTCATAGCCGAGAAGGTCGAGGAGTTCCACGCCGTCCGCGAGAAGCTCGTCGGGGAAGGGGAGCCCGCGCCGGGCCGCCGGGTCTTCTACGCCAACGAGCTCAGGGCCGTGGGTTGAGGGTCGCCTGCACGGGCGCCGCGGAGCCGCTAGAATTGGCCCGCCGATGGTAGACAGGTCCAAACCTCTAGAGAAGAGCCCGAGCCGATGAGCGGAAGCAACTTTATAGCCGTGGTCGTCATGATCCTGATCCTGCTGTTCATCATCATGTCGATCGGGCCCCTGATCTCGGCGTTCTAGCCGTCAGCTCTTTTGCTGATGGACTCCCCGGGTCTGCCGACAGCCGAAGGCTAGGGGCGCCCTAGAAGGTACTCCGCCAGCACCGAGTACGTGACCCCGGGTTCTCCTTGCTTGCTCTCGACTAGATCTATTTTGCCGACGGCGAAGCGGAGGTCCGGGACGCCTGCCTCGCCGGGGTCGAAACGGACCGGACGGCGGGCCCGTCCGAGGGTCAGGTGGGGCACGAAGGGCTTGTCTTCACGGGCGAAACCCTCCGGTTCGAGGAGGTCCTCGACGGCGCGGGAGAGGGCGCGGAACCCTTCCGCCCCCGCCCCGATGCCGGCCCACAGGACCCTGGCGCGGCGGGTAGAGGGGAACGTGCCGAAGCCGGAGATGGTTGCCTCGAAAGGTTCGCCTTGGCAACCTATCTGTCTGAGGGCCGAGGTTGCGCGGGGGAGGTCTTCGGGCGGGACCTCGCCGAGGAACTTCAGGGTGAGGTGGACGCGTTCGGGCGCGGTGAGGCGGAAGGTGTTTGTGGGGAGGGCGCGGGCGGCTTCTATGAGAACTTCCTGGATCTCGGGGGGCGGGAAGACGGCCACGAAGACGCGCATCCCGTTCTCTAGGCGGGATTGCGGGTGGCGGCGCGGTTGGCGATGAGGGCGGCGGTGGCGCCGGCGCCGACGCCGTTGTCCACGTTCACCACCGAGAGGCCCGGGGAGCACGTCTGGAGCATTCCGAGGATCGCGGCCGTCCCGTCGCCGCCGAGGCCGTAGCCCGTGGAGGTAGGCAGCCCTATGACCGGCGCGGAGACCAGGCCGGAGACCACGCTCGGCAGCGCGCCCTCCATCCCGGCGGCCACGACGATGCAGTCGGGGTCGAAGTCACGTAACTGCTGAAGAGGACCCGACAGGCGGTGGATGCCCGCCACCCCGACGTCGTGGAACGCGAGGGCTTCGACGCCCATCTCGCGGGCCACGGCCAGGGCCTCCTCCACGATGGGCAGATCCGAAGTACCGGCGCTCAGGGCGCCGATCCTTCCCCCGGTGGGCGCGGGTTCGCCGTCGCCGAGCACGAGGGAGCGTCCGGCCTGCCGGATCCTGGTCCCGGGCAAGGCCTGGCGGACCGCCTCTTCGTGTTCGGGGTTGGGGGCGCTCAGGATCACGCGCTCCGTCGATTGGAGGACGGCGGCGCAGATCCTGGCGACCTGCTCGGGGCTCTTGGCGCGGGCGTAGACGATCTCGGGTACGCCCTTGCGTTCGGCGCGGCCGAGGTCCAGGGCGGCGAACCCGTCCAGGTAGCGGACCTCGCCCTCCCGCAGCCGTTCGGCGGCGTTCCCGGGGGAGAGTTCGCCGCGCCCTACAGCGGCCAGGATTGCTTCGAGGTCGTTCATTTGCTTCCGATCTGGGTATAGTACGGGCCAGAGAATCTAACACGTCGTTGTTTCGTGCGACCGGAAGAAGGGCCTATGTCCTTAATCGAGTTGATGCTCTCCCTGGCGGCCATACTCGGTGCGGCGATCCTGTTCACCAACGCCGTCGAGATCATGGGCGACCGTCTGAACATGGGACACGGGGCCGTTGGCAGCCTCCTGGCGGCCGTTGGAACGGCGTTGCCTGAGACCATGATCCCGATCGTCGCCATCCTGGGGGCCGTGATCGTGGGCTCTGGCGGCGCCGCCGCAGGCGAGATAGGCATCGGCGCGATTCTGGGCGCGCCTTTCTTGCTCGCCACACTCGCCCTCTTTATCGTCGGCCTCTCCGCCATCCTCTACAAGGACCGCAGGGGCTCGGGAAGCGAGCTCATAGTCAACCGGCAGGTCACCATCCCCGACATGGCGTTCTTTCTCGTCTGTTTCACCCTGGCCACGGGGGCCGGCCTCATCCAACTGCCCCTGGTGCTCAAGATCGCGCTGGCGATTCTGTTGCTTGTCGCCTACGCGCTCTACGTGATACAGACCTTGAGAAGAGGCGACGACGCCACGGAGGGGGACCCACCGGACAACCTCACGCTCTGGCCTTTCCGCTCGTCGGCGCCGACGTGGGTCGTCGCCGCGCAACTGGTGGGCACGGTCGTGGTGATGGGCTTCGGCGCCCACTTCTTCGTCGACGCCGTGGGGCACATCTCCACTGCCATAGGCATACCCGCCGGCCTGATAGCCCTGGTGCTTGCGCCGCTCGCTACCGAGCTGCCGGAGAAGTTCAACTCCGTCATCTGGCTGAGGGACAACAAGGACACTTTAGCCCTCGGCAACATAACCGGCGCCATGGTCTTCCAGAGCACCATCCCGGTCTCCGTAGGTATTCTGTTCACCCCGTGGGACCTCGGTTTCTTGGGCGTCCTGTCCGCCATTTTTGCCCTGATCTCCGGCGCGGTGTTTATCGGGTTCCTGCTGCGTAAAGGCCCGTTGCGCGGTTTCTACCTGCTCGGCGCGGGCTCCCTCTACGCCGCTTTTCTGGTGGCCGCCGTGGTCGTGGTCGTCGGCTCGTAAGGGTCGCCCCGCTTCTGACGGGAAACCGTAGCCCGTGCCGGTTCTTACTGGTGGGATGATCGGCTTGGTGAATTATTCGTTGAAGGGGACGCGGGCGTAGATGGAATTCTTGACCGGAGAGTGGCCCGGTCGGCTCGTCGGTGTCCTTGTGGGAACCTGATCCTCTCGGGCGACAACGCCGTGGTCATAGCGATGGCGGCGGTCCGCAGCCTCAAGGGTGGCAGGCAAGAGGTCGAGTTTTTCGCCGGCCCCGGGGAGTTCCCCGGCAGGTTCGACGGGTAGGGTTTCTTATGTTTTCCTCCGAGAACTGCGTGGACCTGACCCTTCAGATAGACCGTCGCGCTCGCGGCCTGGGTAGCTTTCTGGGCGATGGGCACCGACGAGTCCTGCGCCCGCCTGGCCGTTCCCGAGGGCGCCACCCCCAGTGAAATCCGGGAGGTCCTGGCGCAGACCATCCGGCAGTCGAGCAAGAGATAGATTGGCAGACGCCTATCTAAAGATTCCAGGATAGAAGGTATCAACGGACCCCCGATCCCCGCGCAAAGGCGGCGGGGCCGGGCTAGGGGATTCTAAGCGGTGTTCGTCCCCTGGCGGCGGTTAACGGAGAAGGCGATCACCGTAAAGATCGCGGCGGCGGCCAAGGCCGTGATCTTATGATACCCCTCCGTCGCGTGCGCGAAGGATTGCACCACGCCCAGCTTATCGTCGAACATGAGTTCGACGGCAACATAAATCAGAAGGGCTGCGCCGGCGTAGACGATCCACGGGAAACGGCTCATGAGGTCGCTCAAGATAGTGGCGCCGAAGATGATGATCGGGATCGTAAGCACGATCCCCAGGGCCACAAGCCACACCCGCGGGTCGCCCTCGGGGTTCCGCGAGATGGCAACCAGGGCGATCACGTTGTCGAGCGACATGACCGCGTCGGCTACGGCGATGATCTTCACAGACTGCCACAGCCCGGAACCGGCCTTGACGTCCGCCTCCTCGTCCTCGGGCTTGACGAGTTGCCACGAGATGTAGACGAGCAACAACCCGCCCACGACCTGCAGGAACGGTAACTGGACGAGGAAAGAGACGATCAAGGCGAAGATGATCCTGAGCCCGATCGCCGCCGCGACGCCCAGCTGAATGGCCCGTCGGCGCACGTTGCCCTGCAAGTTGCGCACCGCCAGCGCAATCACGACAGCGTTATCCCCGGATAGGATAAGATCTATAACCAGGACACCGATAAATGCGCCCAACAGTTCCAAACTGAAAATGCCCCCCACAACGCACCTTTCCTATAATCGCCCGCCGCTACCGTCCATCGAGCATACTCGGCCGATTATACGCAACCGCGCGAAAGAAGCTAATTCACACTCCGTT
>JALZNL010000440.1 GCA_030857715.1 Actinomycetota bacterium
CACCGCGGTCGCGGTCTCGCGGGCGCTCGGGGCTTCGGGCATCCGACTCTCGGGGGAGTTGGAGGCCGGCGTGCCGGTCGGGGCCCTGATCGGCCCTAGCCCCTACACCGTCGTGACGAAGGCCGGTGGCTTCGGGAGGCCGGACACGATCGTCGGGGCCGTGGAATCGCTCTTGAAGGGAGACGGAAAGCCGTGACGCCGCCGCTCGTAGCCGTAACCATGGGGGACCCGGCCGGGATCGGGCCGGAGATAATCGCAAAAATGTTCGCTGACCCGGACTTCCACCACAGGAACCGCGCCCTGGTGGTCGGCGACAGCGGGATGCTGGAGCGGGCCGCGCAACTGCTGGCCTTGCCGCTGGGGATCAACGAGATCCCGGAGCCCGAAGACGCCAAATTCGAGCCCGGAACGGCGGACGTGTTGCAGGTTGGTGAGCTTTCGCCCGACCTGCCTTTCGGGGGGCTCGACGCCAGGGCGGGCGACGCGGCGTTCCGGTACGTCGAACGGGCGACAAGGCTCGCGAGCGCCGGGCGCGTCGCGGCGATAGCCACGGCCCCGCTGAACAAGGAGGCGATGCACCTCGCGGGCCACGGGTACCCGGGGCACACCGAGATCCTGGCCGACCTCACCAACACCGAGGACTACGCCATGATGCTCGTCACCGACGAGCTGAAGGTGATCCACGTGAGCACGCACGTCTCCCTCAGAGAAGCCATAGACAGGGCGCAGCCGGAGCGCGAGCTAGCCGTCATACGCCTCGCCCACGAGTCCCTGAAGAAGCTCGGCGTGGAGAGTCCCCGCGTGGCCGTGGCCGGCCTCAACCCGCACGCCGGAGAGAACGGCCTCTTCGGCAAGGAGGACCTGGAGAGGATCCGGCCGGCCGTCAAGGCCGCACTGGAAGAGGGCGTGGACGCGAGCGGCCCGTGGGCGCCGGACACGGTGATGATGCGTGCCCGGCAGGGGTACTTCGACGTGGTCGTCGTCCAGTACCACGACCAGGGCCACATCCCCATAAAACTGATGGGCTTCGATACGGGAGTCAACGTTACCGTCGGCCTGCCGTTCTTCCGTACGAGCGTGGACCACGGCACGGCCTTCGACATCGCCGGCACCGGCAAGGCCGACCACGCGAGCCTGAAAGCGGCCCTGGACCTCGCCCGCACTTTGGCCGGCGCCGAAGAGAGGAGTTAGGTGATGGCGTCGGGTGGGCCGGGTTGGAACCGCGAGTACGTCGAGGCGAACGGCATAAGGGTGCACTACGTGCGGCACGGGTCGGGGATGCCGCTGGTGCTGCTCCACGGCTGGCCCGAGTTCTGGTACGTGTGGCGCAAGAACATAGTCCCGCTCGCGGGGCGCTTCGACGTGATCGCCCCGGATCTGCGGGGGTTCGGGGAATCGGAGAAGCCGGGGTTGCCCGATCCCCCGGGACGGCTGCTCGACGAGCTGGTGGAGGACCTGCGCGGCCTCGCCGATGCACTCGGTTTGGAGAAACTCGGCATCGTGAGCCACGACGTGGGGTCGTTCGTGGCCCAGAGGTTCGCGGCGAGGTACCCGGAGAGGGTCAGCGGTCTGTTCTTCTTCAACTGCGTGTACCCGGGGATCGGGCGGCGCTGGCTGGAGCCGGACAGCGTGACGGAGATCTGGTACCAGTCTTTCCACCAGCAGCCGTGGGCCGCGGACCTCGTGGGTTCGAGCCGGGAGGCGTGCGGGATCTACCTCAAGCACTTCCTGGACCACTGGTCGCACGAGCCCGGGACCTTCGACGAGGATTTCGAGGCCTGGGTGGACAACTTTATGCGGCCGGGAAACCTGCAAGGGGGCTTCGACTGGTACGCGGGCGTCGCAGAGGCCAGGATGAAGATGATGCGCGAGGGTGCGCCCGACCTCCCGAAGATCGAGACGCCGGCGTACTTCCTGTGGGGCGAGAGCGACCCCATCCTGAAGGCCCGTTGGGCCGACCGGCTCGGGGACTACTTCTCCGACTTCGAGCTGGAACTGGCGCCCGGGGCGGGTCACTTCGTCCACTACGAGAGGCCCGACCTGACGAACGGCCGGATCTCGCGTTTCTTCTCGGGGCTGTAGAGTGCGTTACGTGTGTAGGAGCGGAAGGAGCAGGGGTTGAGGTTTCCGAAGGTCGTAAAGGTCAAGCAGACTTTTCCCCGTCCCCGCGTCGAAGACGTGGAAGGCACGGTGCGCGGAGAGCTTCGAAAAGAAGAGATCACATCCACCGTCAGGCCTGGCATGAGCGTGGCGGTCACGGCGGGCAGCCGCGGCATCGCGAGGATAGACGAGATCCTGCGCTCCGTGATCGAAGGTCTCAAGGAGATGGGGGCCGAGCCCTTTATCGTGCCGGCGATGGGGAGCCACGGTGGGGCGACGGCGGAGGGGCAGGTCGAGATCCTGGCCTCCCTGGGCGTCACCGAAGAATCCTGCGGGGCACCGATCCGGTCTTCTATGGAGACGGTCGAGATCGGGGAGACCGACCGCGGCATCCCGGTCTTTATGGACAGGATCGCTTCGGAGGCCGACGGTGTGGTGGTGGTCAACAGGATCAAGGCCCACACCGACTTCCGCGCCGAGGTTGAGAGCGGGCTGTTGAAGATGGCCTCCATCGGCCTCGGCAAGCACGCCCAGGCGCTCGCCCTGCACGGCTATGGTGTGGAGGGCATCCGGGACTTCATGGTCGAGGTCGGCGAGGAGGTCATGAATTCCGGGCACGTCCTGTTCGGGGTCGGCATCGTCGAGAACGCCTACGACGAGCCGGCGACCATCGAGGCTATTCCGACGCGTGAGATCCCCAACCGCGAGCGCGAGCTGCTGCGCGAGTACATGGGGATGATGCCCGTCCTTCCCGTCTCCGACATAGACATCCTCTACGTGGACGCCCTGGGCAAGAACTACTCGGGGACGGGGATGGACACGAACGTGATCGGGCGCTTCCGCATCCTCGGCGTCGATGAGCCCGAGAGGCCCAACGTGAAGTACCTGATAGTCGGCGACGTGAGCGAGGAGTCGCACGGCAACGCCCTGGGCGTGGGCCTCGCCGACCTGACCACCGAGCGGCTCGTGGGGCAGATCGACCGCAACGCCATGAATGCCAACGTCATCACCAGTACCTTCGTCGAACGCGCCAAGGTCCCGATGGTCCTCTCCA
>JALZNL010000441.1 GCA_030857715.1 Actinomycetota bacterium
AGGGCGCAAGGACCCGCCGGACATAGACCTGGACTTCTGTTCGCTCCGGCGGGACGAGGTCAGGTTCGAGGTGATCCATCGCAGCGAGCAGAACGGCGCGGCGGAGGCGGCGACGGTCCAGACCATGTCCCTGCGCGGTGCCGTGCGGGTGGCGGCCCGCGCGCTCGGGCATTCGCCCGGCGAGATAGACGAGCTCTCCCGCCACGTCCCGACCCGCTTCTCGGACCGCAATCGAGTCTACATGGGGCTCTCCGGCTGGGAGGAGGCGCTGGAAGAGCCGGCCATGCGCGGCCATCCCCTGCAGGACAAAGAGAAGTACCGGCTTCTCCTGGAGCTCTCGGCGGGGCTGCTCGGGCGCATCAGGGAAGCGGGGACGCACAGCGGGGGCATGGTTTTCGGCACGGCGGAGCATCACCTTTCGGAGCTCGTGCCGCTGGAGCCGTCGGGAACGGAGGGGCTGTTGCGCTGCCAGTACGACAAGGACGATCTGGAGCGGGTCGGGATTCCCAAGCTGGATCTTCTGGGCCTGAGGATGCACACCGCGTTGAGCAAGGCCGGAGAGCTCGCCACGAAGAGGATGGGCAGAAAAATAGATCCCTACGATCTGCCGCCGGAGGACGGAGAGACCTACGCCTTGATCCGGACCGGCGACAACGCCGGGATGTTCCAGTTGGAGTCCCCGGGGCAGATGAACCTGAGCCGTCGGCTCAAGCCCAGGCGCTTCGCGGACCTGGTGGCCCAGATCTCACTCTTCAGGCCAGGACCCGTGCGGGGAGATTTGATCACCCCCTTCGTCAGGAGAAAGAACGGCGAAGAACCGCCCTCCGCCACCCTGCCCCAACTCGAGGAGGTCCTGCGCCTCACCCACGGCGTCCTCGTCTACCAGGAGCAGGTCCTCGCCGTCGCAAACGCCGTCGCCGGCTTCACCCTGGTGGAGGGGGATCTCCTACGTCGCGCCATGACCAGGGACCGGGGACCGGGCGCGATGGACAAGCTCCGGCGCGAGTTTCTCCGCCGCGCGGAGGGCAACGGCGTCCCCGCCGCCAAAGCGGACGAGGTCTTCTCCTGGATGGAGGGCTTCTCCGTCTACGGCTTCTCGGCGGCCCACGCCGCCTCCTTCGCCGAGCTCTCCTACGCCAGCGCGTACATGAGGCGCCATTACCCGGCCGAGTTCTTCGCCGCCCTCCTCGACTCCCAGCCGATGGGCTTCTACAGCCCAAGGCTACTCCTGAACGAGGCGAGGAGGGTCGGGCTCGGGATTCTGCCGCCGGACATTCACCTCTCCGAAAGAGACTTCGCCGTCGAAGACGACGGCACCGGGCTCCGGGTGGGCCTCCGCTACTGCAAGGGCCTCTCCGAGAGGGCCATCTCCTCCATCCTCTCCGAACGGAACGAGAAGCCCTTCGCCTCCGTTGCCGACCTGTACGGGCGGACCGCCGTCGAAAAAGACTCGCTGGAAAACCTCATCAGGAGCGGCTTCCTGGACGGGCTGCCAGGAGAGGAACGTTCGCGGCTACTCGATGAGGCCGTGAACCTGCCAAAGAAGAGGAGGCGTGAGGAGCAGCCGGAGATACCCCTGAAACATCCGGCGAGCTGGTGGACGTCGCGGGAGAAGAGAAACGTAGAGCACCTGCCCCTCGCCGAGACCACCAGAGAGAGGATGGAGTGGGAGGTCCTCGGCCTCAACGTCCACAGGCACCCCCTCCTTCCCTACCGCGCGGCGCTAGAAGAGCTGGGGGTGGTATCGAGCGAGGATATACGGAACCTCCCCCACGGCACCCGCGCCCGCGCGGCGGGCCTCATAGAGTGCCTCCAGAGCCCGCCCACCAAGAGTGGCCACCGGGTGTACTTTCTGCTGATAGAGGACGAGCGGGGCCTCCTGCAGGCGACCCTTTTCCGCCCGGCCTACCAGAGGTGCGGCGGGCTGCTGCACCGCGAGGGCGCTTTCCTCCTGGAAGGCCGGGTAGAGCAGACCGCCGCCAGGGGCTTCGCCTTCCTCGTCGACCGCGCGCGGAGCCTGCAAGAGGCCCTCGCCGGGGCCGCGGTACCGACGCCGCGGGTCAGGCCTTCCCCCGGGGCCTTCCTGCGGGCGGGGAGGCGCAGCAGGAAGGCCGGGTAACTCTTCTGCTTCGCAGTTCCTCTCTCATCGCCAAAAGCAGCACCATCTCTTGCTCCGGCATCACTCGTTCACTGTCCCTCCCTCAAGAGTGCCTCGGACTTCTCGAGCAGCCGGGGGACTTCGTTCTGGACGATGGCCCAGACGATATCGGGGTCTATCTCAGCGTACTCGTGGATGATCCGGTTGCGGAAGCCCACGATCTGGCGTACCGGACCGATGGATGTCTCAAGGTCGGGGAAATGCCGCGTGGCCTGTTTCACGGCCTCGCCCACTATGGAAAGCTCTCGTTCGACCGCCCGGCGGAGCATGCGGTCTTGCTCATAGTCGGAGAGATCCCGCCCGTGAACAAACTCGACGATGGCCCGGCAAGAGTCGGCGATGTCCCAAAGGTAAGCCTCCCGGCTACGCCGCGGCATAGAGGGTTTCTTGCTGCTCTTCGATCTCCCGCCTGAGGTAAGGGTTGCGGACAGCCCCGAGCTCCAGGAGATCCACGCGCCGCCCAAACAGGCTCTCCAGGTTCTCCAGCAGCCCGAAGTACGCCTCGGCGTGCTCTTGCGGGCTCGTGGGTGAGAACTCCACCAGGAGGTCCAGGTCGCTCCGCCCGGGGTCGAAGTCGTCCCGGAGCGCGGAGCCGAAGAGGGCCAGGCGCCTTACTCCGTACCGATCACACAAGTCTATTAGCTCGGATCTACTGGCTTCGATCATCTCCAGCAAGACGATGACCTCCTCTCCCTACGAGTGTTACCCCATGTTAGCGTCAGGAGAAGATATACGCACCCATATCGGCTCTCTAACAATCTCCGCAGAGTAGGCATCCCTGGCAGGAGGGTCCAAACGGTCTGGGCTGCACCGCGAGGGCGCCTTCCTCCTTGAGGGCCGGGTAGAGAGGACCGCCGCCAGGGGCTTCGCCTTCCTCGTCGACCGCGCGCGGAGCCTGCAAGAAGCCCTCGCAGGGGCAGCGGTGCCGACGCCGCGGGTAACGCCTTCGCCGGGGGCCTTCCTGCGGACGGGGAGGCGCGGCAGAAAGGCTGGA
>JALZNL010000442.1 GCA_030857715.1 Actinomycetota bacterium
ATGCCGGGCCATCCTGGTGCGTTACGACAAGAAGGCCGCCAACTACCTGGGGCTGATCAAGGTCGCCTGTATCCTACTGTGGTACCGGCGGCAGCATCGCCTAGCCCTTTTGAGATAGTTAGTTAGGAGAACGGGATCCTGGACGAAAAGACGTGGCGCGAACTGTTCGGGCGGTGTCCGCCGGGCTACAGTTACTTCATCGTCGGGGGAGGGGTGCGCATAACCCGACTGGGGTGAAGCGGCGTCGAAGACCTTATTCATACACGTACCTACTGGTTTCGGCTCTCGAGGGTGGACCTATCGCCCTTGCGTACCGCTAAACGCTCATGCGGATTGCGGGGTCTCCGGGGCAGCATTCGGGCGTGATCCGGCGCCTGTTTTCGAGGCGGTCTTATAAGGACGCATAATGATTCGAGGTCGCGCAGCGCGGCTCGGACTGGCTCTCTTTTCACGCTTTACAAGAGCAACGACCTCGCGAACCGGGATTCGCTACTGGAAGAAGGGGCCGGAACTTTCGCCCTCCACGCCCGCGAATCCCCGATCATCCGGTGAGCTGACGCAGCTCCGTCGGGTCGAGCAGGTCCGGGATGTTCACGGCGCCGTCGCGGCGCCCCAGATACCGGCGGAACGCCTCGATGGAGAGGAACTCGATGCCCAGCGTCCGTCCTTCGGCGTCCAGGTCCAAATGTACGCCCTCGTCCAGATCCACTGTGCTCTCCGCTTCGCCTTCGCGCAACTGGATGTACAGGAGATCGAAAGCGGGATCCAGTTCTATCTTCATGGCTAGACCCTTTCTCCTTGCTCACCGTGGGGCAAACCTTTGCGACGCTTTACGGAGAGCACCAACGTCTCCCCGGGCTCGGTGTCCACATGGTAGACGAAGACCGTGTTGCCCGCGGACGTGACGCCTTCCGCCACAAGTTTACCCCAACTTTCGTAGGTCCTGTCCGGCCTCTGCACCGCGCGTTCGACCTGGGCCCGGCTGATCTTGCGTTGTCGCATACGCTTGCGGGCATGGGGGTGTATGCGCACATACTCGTAGCGCTGCTCTTCCGACATCTCGCAGCCCGACCTATCGTCCGCACACGGTATTCTATCTGCCGCCCAGCGTCGCAAGCACCTCGTCGTGGACGACGCCGTTGGTGGCTATGAGACCTTTCGAATCTATGGTCCAGGGTGAGCCGTCGAGGTCGGTGGCCCGGCCTCCGGCCTCGGAGACGAGCAGGACTGTCGGGGCATAGTCCCAGGCGGTGTTGCGGGTGCCGACGGAGACGTCGAGGTAGCCGGCGGCAAGCCAGGCGCCCCGGATGCCGGCGCTCCCCAGGGCGCGTAGCTGCCAGGAGTCGAAGAGGACTTTCTGCAGGCCTGGCTCCTGGGACCTGCCCCAGCCGCGCAGCGAGAGATCCGCGCCGACGACGGCGTACTCCAGGCTCCTGGTCTCGCTGACGCGGAGGGGGAAGGTCTCCCCGCCGGTCTCCCTGAAGGCCCCGCCCCCGAGGCGCGCGTGGTAGAGGTCTCCGAGACGGGGCGCCGCCACGGCGGCATGGGTGACCCGCCCATCCTCCAGGACGGCCACGCAGGCGCAGTACATCGGGTTCGCCTTCGTGAAGTTGGCCGTCCCGTCCACGGGGTCGAGCAACCAGGTGCGCCCCGTCTCGGAGACCTCCCCGCCCTGCTCTTCCGACAGGATGGCGTCCTCCGGGAAGCGATCCCTGATGGCGTCCACCATCAGCTTCTCGCAGAGGAGGTCCACCTCCGTGACTACGTCCTTCGGTGCCTTCTCCACGATCTCGCCCGGGTTCTCGGCGCGCGAGAGTTGGAGCTCTCCGGCCCGGCGGGCGATGTCGCAGGCAAACTCGTGTACTTCTCTGGAATCGCTCATGCCGGAGAGTCTACCCGGCTTCGCGAAGTGATTCCGAGCCGGCGCTTTCGCACGTCAGCCGCTCCCACCAACCAAAAAGCTGACAAGCTGAGATGCTGACCAGTGCGGTTCGCCGAAGGCGAGACGCCTAGCGGAGGTACTCGCGCAGGTTCTGGGTGCGGCGCTGCTCGCGGAGGAGGTTCAGGGTCTTCATCTGGATCTGGCGCACCCGCTCGCGCGTGATGTCGAACTCGCGGCCGACCTCTTCGAGCGTGCGCGGCCTGTCGTCCTTCATCCCGAAGCGGAGCTCGATGATCTGACGCTCCCTCTCGGGCAACTCGTCGAGCGCCTCGCGCAGGTGCGCTTTGAGCAAAGACTCCGAAACGGCGTCCGTCGGGGTGACGGAGCCCGCGTCTTCGAGGAAGTCACCGAGCTCGGAGGAGTCGTCGTCGCCGACGGGGGTGGCGAGGCTGATGGACCTCTGGCTGATCTCCTGCAGCCGCTGTATCTCCTCGACAAAGACGCCGAGCTCGCGCGCTATCTCTTCTTCGGAAGGCTCGCGGCCGAGGCCCTGCACCATGCGCCGGTGGGTGCGGTGGTACTTGTTGACCTTCTCGACCATGTGGACGGGGATGCGGATGGTGCGGCCCTTGTCCGCGATGGCGCGGGTGATGGCCTGACGGATCCACCACGTCGCGTAGGTCGAGAACTTGAAGCCCTTGGACGGGTCGAACTTCTCGGCCGCCCGGATGAGCCCGAGGTTCCCCTCCTGGATGAGGTCGAGGAAAGAGACCCCGCGGTTGCGGTACTTCTTGGCGATGGAGACGACGAGCCTGAGGTTCGCCTCGACGAGCCTGTCCTTGCTCCTCTTGCAGCCGCGGGCGATGCCGTTGGCCAGGCGAATCTCGTCGGCGTGGTTCAAGAGCGGCACGCGCCCGATCTCGGCGAGGTACATCCTGATCGAATCGCCCGTCGCGACGGCGTGCGCGATCTGGGCCGCCGGCGCCTCGGAGACCTGCACGGTGGCCGGTTTCCCGCCGTTCTTGGCCGCCTCGGCGACCTCGCCGGAGACGAGGGTTATCTCTTCTTCTTCCAGCGCCGCGTAGAACTCTTCGACCTCGGTGGCCGAGAGATCCCCCTCCTGAACGAGACCGGCGACCTCCTCTGCGCTGAGGAACCCCTGGCTTCGTCCCCGATTCAAAAGCTCGTCGGTTCTCTCAGCCAGCATCATGGAGTTCTGGGCCGCCATTGATCTCCTCTCGTAGCCGGTTTGTCTTTGCCGCTTCTTCT
>JALZNL010000443.1 GCA_030857715.1 Actinomycetota bacterium
GTCCACGGCGGTAACCGACACCACGTCCTCCTCGGCGGCCGGGTGTTGCTCGAGGGCGTTGTTGTCGTTGCCCGCGGCGGCAACGAAGACCGGGCCGCGTTCCCCGTCGTCGTCATCCTCCTCGATAAAATCTTCCAGCAGGTCGCTCTCCTGCGAGGAGCCGAGGCTCAGGTTCACCACGTCGGCCCCGTTGCGAGTAGCGAACTGGATCGCCTTTGCGATCCCGAACGTCGTGCCGCGTCCCTCGGTGTCCAGCGCCCGAATCGGCATGATCTCGGCCTCCGGCGCCACCAGCGCGACGATCCCCGCCACGTGCGTTCCGTGGCCCACCATCTCGTCCACCGTGCCGTCGCGGTCGTCGTCCCTGCCGTTGCCCACGTCCGCGGGGTCGCTGTCGCCGTCGATAAAGTCGTAGCCGGCGATGACCTTGCCCGCGAGCCCGGGGTGGTCGGCCTGCACGCCGGTGTCGATCACGGCCACCACCGAGCCGTCGCCGCGGTTGACGCCGTGCGCCTCCGGCAGGTTCAGCGTGTCGACGGCGTACTGGGAAAGATAGGGCGTCGGGTCGGAGGAGGGCTCGGGGGTGCCTCCGGGGCGCGCCTTGTGTCGGGCGCTACCCTCCGGCGTTCCGGTCTTCAAGTTCGGCTCGGCGTAGAGGATGCGCCCGTCGGCGGCGATCCGCCGCGCCAGCTTCGCCGGGTTGGCCCGCCGCGGCGTCTTGAGCAGGTAGATCTTCCCGTCACCCGGCAATTTGCTGATCGTCCTGGTACCGTACTTCCTGTTGACGTAGCCTACGGTGCCCGCCGGCTTCAGCTCTACCACGACCTGCCGGGAGACGTACTCGCCACCGTCGTCGTCATCGTCGTCGGCGGTCGCCGGGTTGGCGAAGAGAACGCACGTCAACGCCGCGGCGATCACAGCCGTCAGGAGCGCCAGTATCGTGCGCCAGGACTTTGTCCGGCTGCTCGCCGGACTCACTGCCCGAGCAAATTCGATCTCCATGCCTTCCTCCCGAATAATAATCAACGGACGGCCTTTATGACCGTTGTTTCTAAAGCTACAGTGTGGTCATTAGAGTCGAGTGATACAAAGATGAGAAACCCCTAACCTTCGAACCGGCGCGCACGTCCTCTCGTTGCGATTCGGTGGGGCGTCGAGGTTCCCGGTCCTACCGCTTGCCGACGAGCACGAAAGGCGCCCAGTAGTAAGGGTGATCGTAGCGGTCTTTGACCTCCAACTGCGCGGCGCGCAGGGCCGTGGCCGGTTTCTCGCCGCCACGCAACCGCCCGTACCAGATGCTCATCAGCTCCGCCGTCGTATCGTCCTGCACCAGCCACAGGCTGACCACCAGGGTTGCGGCGCCGGTCCCGAGAAAAGCGCGGGTCAGGCCGAGGATCTCGTCGCCCCCGATCACCCCGCTTCGACCCGACTCGCAGGCGCTCAAGGTGACGAGGGCGCCGGGTAAGTCCAGGTTCATGACGTCGGCGGCCGTCAGCCAGCCATCGTGCAGCTTGAGGGCCGAGAACATCGGATTGTCCGAACGGAACAGCCCGTGGCAGGCCAGATGCAGGGTGCCGCTTCCCGGCGCCGCGCCCCGCAATGCTTCCACGGTCGCTTCCTCGCCGACGCACAGTCGGGCGCCGGGCAGGCGCTTCGAGACCGCGCGGGCTTCGGCCTCCGCGGCCGGGATCAGAGGGTCCTCCACACCGAGCACCGTCGCCCCGTTCCGGCCGGGTGCCTCCCGTACCTGGCACAGCGCGTACACCATCGCGCTGGGGGCGTAAGAGATCTCGAACCGCTCGATGAGGTACCGGCGGCCGTCGAACAGGGCGTGGAACGGGATCCGGTGCAGTGGACCGTGGGGCACGATGGCGAGCTCGGGGACCGCGCCCGTCCCGTCCAGGAGCTGCTCCACCGGCGCCACCAGCTCGTCGTAGAGGGCGGCCAGCACCTGCTGCGTCGAGCGCTTCAGCACCGCCATGTGTCGCTCCGCGAGCCCACCGCCCGCCCGCAAGCGGTCCCACTGCACATCCAGCTTGTGCAGGAGATGCTGCACGCGGGCCACGGTGCCGAGGCCCCGTGCGATCCTGATCCCCCCCTCCGTGACGACGAAGGCGAGGATCTCGTCCCCGACGACATGATAGGCCAGCAGCATCACGTCGGACGGGAGTTGGTCTTGAATGGCGTCCGATGACGTGGGCGCCGCGAACGGGTCCGGCGTCGAGCCGTCCGCCGTGGCCCGTAACCTCAGCCGTCCGATCTCCTGCTCCAGCCCTATGGCCCGTGCGTGGAGGTCCGGGAGCGGCGCGGGGTGCTCACCATCCCCCGTGTCGCCGAGTAACCCACCGTAGACGAGGTTGAGGTCGGCCTGCAAGGTCCGGATGCGCCTCCCCAGCTCGGGGTCCGCGAGGCCAGGGGGTTCTCTCTCGGAGATCCCGGTAAGGAGGTCTACCAGGGCCCTGGACTTGGCGCGTTCAGCGACCACGAAGGCCCGTCGAACGCTTGCGTCATCTCCCCGGGCAAGATGCAGCAGCAAGAGGTCCGCGTAGGCGGCGGTCTTGTCCCGCAAGAAGGAGACCCGCATCGCATCCTGCGTGACGGTACCGCGCAGGCGCTCGATCTCGTCCACCGCCGTCTCGAGCAGCGCCTGCGCCTCTTCGTTGCGACCTTGCAGCCGTCGTAGGTGCCCCAGACGCTCGTTTAGCCGGTAGCGCAGTTGCGGGAGCGCCAGACTTTCGGACAGCCGTTGCGCGGCGAGGAGATGGTTTTCGGCTTCTTCCATGTCCGGCAACAGCAAGTCCGCGAGGCGCAGGCGGGCGTAGATTTGCTGTACCGGCAAGTCATCCCTGGAGACGAGTTCGAGCGCCCGGTGCGCCGTCGTCAGGGCCGCCGCCCGGTCACCGCGGGTCGCCTGCAAGGACGCCTGCTCCAACATCACGCCCGAGAGCAAAGGCACGTTGCCGGCCTCACCGAACAAGGCAGCGGCCTCCGTCAGCTTCTCCTCGGCCTCTTCGAAGTCCCGGCGGTGAGCCAACGTCGAGCCCGCGCCCCAGAGCACCCGTGCCCTGTCGTGAACCATACCGGCCGCGCGTAGCGCTTCTTCCGCCTCCCGATAGGTCGCGAGCGCCTCAGAGTACAGGTTGAGCT
>JALZNL010000444.1 GCA_030857715.1 Actinomycetota bacterium
CTTCTACGCCGGGGAGAAAGAAGTGGCCCTCCTTGAAGACGTCCACGCAGATCCTATGTTCGCCCGCCACCGTCCGCAGCGTCGTCACGAGTCGCGGGTCCACGACGCCGCCTCTCAGGTCTTCGGCCGCCTCCCCTGATACCCCGAAGTCCGGGTTCTCGAGGAGCTTTCGGACCGCGGGTCCGCCCCGGTCGTCGTCCGGTCCGAGAAACCCGGGGTCCAGAATGCCCCTTCCGAGTCCGGGCGGGCAGGCAGGGTCTAGGTTCTCCCGGTCGAGCCCGTCCGGCGGTCCGCAAGAGGCGGCCAGGAGCATTGCCGCCATAGCCACGGCGGCAGCCAGAACGCGTATGGGTGCCGTGGACGAAGATCCAACCTTCACCCGCCTATTCTACGATCCGACGCCCCCGGGGCGGCCCGCACGGGGGACGGGAAGCTGCTACGGCTCTATCCTGCTTTCTCCACAGGAGAAGATGGAACCAGGTTTCGGACCTCCCTGAGCGCCACAGACAACGTCGCGAGGTCGAAGGTGCCGCTGGCGTTTATGTCGGAGAGGACGTGGAGGGTGCGATCCACGGCGCCGCCGTTCGAGGAGGTCCAGGCTTCTATGCGCTCCTGCACTTGCGCCTCCTCCGGCGTGTCCCTGAGGACGGCGGCGGTCATGGCCGCCTGGAGGCCGTAGACGTCGTCGCGCAGGGCCGCGCGGGCGAGGGCCCGCCAGCGGTTGTCGCGGGGGAGGGCCTCGACGTGGTGACGGAGCCAGTGGATCCTGAGCCGGTCACCCAGCGCGAAGTACACCTCGGCTGCCGTCTCGGGCTCCTCCCCGGCCGCGACGGCCACGTCCACGACGTCGAGCGCGCTGAACATGGCCCCGAAGGTCGAGACCCGCTGGGCCAGCTCCTCCGGCACGCTCTTCTCGATGAGCCTTGCGGCCGACTCGTCCACGCCCTTCTTCTCGCCGTCGATCATGAAGCGGTGGATGCTGCTCGCCAGGTTCGGCGCCTCCTCCCGGAAGTACGAGACGGTCGCCGAGATATCCAGGGGCGGGCGGCGGTTGCGCAGGAGCCAGCGGGTCGAGCGCTCGACGAGCCGGCGCCAGTCCAGGAGCATCCCGGTCTGGACGTCTGCCCCGACCCTGTTGTCCAGGGACTCTACGCTCTCCCAGGTCTCGCGCAGGTCGAAGACCTCCGCGGCGGCGGTGAAGGCGCGGGAGATCTCGGCCAGGTCAGCGCCCGTCTCCTCGCCCAGCCGGAAGACGAACGAGGGGCCTGCCCTGTTCACGAGCTCGTTGGCGACGCGGGTCGCCACGATCTCGCGCCGCAGCCGGTGCTGCTCCATCCTGTCCCCGAACCGCTCGCGAAGCGGCGTCGGGAAGTACCGCGCGAGCTCCGCCGAGAGGTAAGGGTCCTCTGGCAAATCGGATTCCAGGAGTTGCTTGTAGAGCGTGATCTTGGTGTACGACAACAGGATCGCGAACTCCGGCGCCGTGAGCCCACCGCCCTCTGAACGCCGCTCCGCCAACGTCTCGTCGGAGGGAAGCACCTCAAGCTCCCGGTTCAATGCGCCCGTCTGCTCCAGGTGCCGGATGTACCGGACGTGGACGTCCACCATCGGGTGGGCGAGGGCCAGCGCGTTGCTTATGGCTAAAGTCTGGTCGTAGTTGTCCCGGAGGACCAGCTCGCCGACCTCGTCGGTCATCCCCGCGAGAAGCTCGTTGCGCTGCTTCTCCGTCATGTCCCCGCCCGCGACGATCGCGTCCAATAGGATCTTGATGTTCACCTCGTGGTCCGAACAATCCACCCCGGCGGAATTGTCCACGGCGTCCATGTAGACCCGCCCGCCCTCCAGCGCGTACTCTATGCGTCCGGCCTGGGTAAACCCGAGGTTCCCTCCTTCCCCGACTACCCGGCACCGGAGGTCTTTACCGTCTACGCGCAGAGAATCGTTCGTCCTATCTCCGACCTCGGCGTTGCCTTCGGTGCTCGCCTTGACGTAGGTGCCGATGCCCCCGTTCCAGAGAAGGTCTACCTGGGCCTTGAGCAGGCCGTTCAAGAGCTCGTTCGGGGTCAGCGAATCCGCCTCCGCGCCGAGAAGCTCCTTTACCTGCGGCGAGAGCTGAATGGACTTGGCGGTCCTCGGAAAGACGCCGCCGCCCTCGGAGATGAGTTCGGTATCGTAGTCCGCCCACGTCGAGCGCGGCAGCCGGAAGAGACGCTCGCGCTCCGCGAAGCTCGCCTCGGGGTCGGGGTCGGGGTCGATAAAGATATGCAAGTGGTTGAAGGCGGCGACGAGTTTCGTGTGCCTGGAGAGGAGCATGCCGTTGCCGAAGACATCGCCTGACATGTCTCCTATGCCGACGACGGTGAAGTCCTCTTCCTGGACGTCCTTGCCGAGCTCGCGGAAGTGGCGCTTGACGGACTCCCACGCGCCTTTCGCGGTGATGCCCATCTCCTTGTGGTCGTAGCCGACGGAGCCGCCGGAGGCGAAGGCGTCGCCGAGCCAGAAGCCGTACTCGGCCGAGATGCCGTTGGCGATGTCCGAGAAAGTAGCCGTACCCTTGTCCGCGGCCACGACGAGGTACGGGTCGTCATTGTCGTAGCGGGTAACGTCGGGCGGGGGGACGACGTTGCCGTCCGCGAGGTTGTCCGTCAGGTCGAGCATGCCGCAGATAAGGGTGCGGTAGCAGGAGATCACCTCGTTCTGGAGGGCCTCGCGGCCTCCTTCTGCCGGGGGGCGTTTCACGACGAAGCCGCCCTTGGCGCCGACGGGGACTATGACGGCGTTCTTGATCATCTGGGCTTTCATGAGGCCGAGTACCTCGGTGCGGAAGTCCTCGCGGCGGTCGGACCAGCGGATGCCGCCGCGGGCGACCTCGCCGCCGCGCAGGTGGACGCCCTCTGCGCGGGGGGAGTAGACAAAGATCTCGAACCGGGGACGCGGCAGCGGCAGTAACGGTATCTCCCGCGGGTCGAACTTGAACGAGAGGTGTACCTTCGGTTCGCCCCCGTCATCCGTCTGGTAGTAGTTGGTGCGCACCGTCGCCAGCGTCACGTCGAGGAAGTTGCGCAGGATGCGGTCCTCGTCCAGGCTCACGACCTCGTCGAGCGCCGCTTCTATCTCACCTTTGAGGCGTTCGGTCTCGTGT
>JALZNL010000445.1 GCA_030857715.1 Actinomycetota bacterium
CCCCTAAATCACATTTGTATCGTGGTGAGCCGCACATTAGCAGGACGGTTTGCCGGGTGCAAGTACCTCGCCCCGGAGACGTGGAGAACGCTATCGGGGCTCATGGTCCGCTCCTTGCTTATTCGTTCTTCTTCAGTATCCGCAGGGCTTCGTCTGCCGTCTCGGCCGCCCGCAGGGCCTCCAGGTTCTCCGAGTCTTGGATGAAGCTGACCAGGTCCCGGATGGTGTCTACGTGGGAGTCCTTGTCCGGTGAGGCGAACCCGAACAAGAGGTCTACGGGGTCGTTCTCTTCGGAACCGAACTCCACCGGATTCTGGAGCACCGCCAGGCTGATGCCCACCTTCAACACCCCGTCCTCGGGGCGTGCGTGCGGGATGGCGACCCCCGGGGCCACGGCCACGTACGGCCCGAGCTCCTCCACCGTCCGTACCATGGCCGGCCCGTAGCGCTCCTCGACAACCTCCGCCGCCACCAGCAACTCTCCGGAGAGCTCTACCGCGGCTTGCCAGCTATCGGCCTCGGCCTTCACAGCCACGGATCTGCGATCTACGGCGTCTCTCAACATTCTTTCCCCCAAAGCTCTCGCTGCTACCGCGCCAACACGTCAGTCCATCAGCATACCGCCGTTTACCTCGATGACCTCGCCCAGGATGTAGTTCGCCTGGGAAGAAGCCAGGAACAACAACGCTCCGACGACCTCTTCGGGTGTTCCTTCTCTGCCTAAGGGTATCTGCTGCGCACCCTCCTCTCTCTTTTCGTCGGGGGTGAACTCGTCGTGGAACGGTGTGTCTATCCGCCCCGGCGATACCGCGTTGACCAGTATCCCGTCGGAGACGAGCTCCTTGGCCATCGCCCGCGTAAGCGTGCTGACGCCGCCCTTGGCCGTAGCGTAGGCGACCGAGCTGGGGCTACCCCCGTTTCTGGCGGAGACGGAGGTCATGTTGATAATCTTACCCCCGCCCTGGCGCTTCATCATGGGCAGGACCGCCTGGGAACACAGGTAGACAGACTTGAGGTTCACGTCCATTACGCGATCCCACACCTCCTCCGTCATCTCCGCCAGCGTGAGCCTCTCCACCATGGAACCCGCGTTGTTTACCAGGATGTCCACGCGCCCGTAGTGTTCCTCGATCTCCCCCGCCATCCTCCGAACGTCCTCGGCCCTGGACACGTCCCCCCCAACTAGAAGGACGTCCCGGCCGTGAGCCTCAACCTGCTTCGCTACCTCCCTGGCCTCGTCCTCGCTGCTGCCGTAATGCACCGCCACGTCGCAACCTTGCTCGGCCAGACCCAGGGCGGTCGCCCGACCGATTCCCTTACTGCTCCCCGTAATCCACGCCACTTCCCCATCGAAGATCAATCCTCTCACCCCTTAGCCCGACGTTCCGTAACATCCGGAGTCAATAATAGCCACCGGCTTCCGTTCTTGACAAGAATAAAAGGCGCATGTATAAGCTTGCCAGCCTGTTGAAAAACGGATGCTCCGTGAGAGCGCGAAGGCCACGACATGGCTAGCATGACCTCCAGTCCCTTCGTAGCAGGAGGTCGCGCCACCATGATGGGCATCAAGATCCGTGAGTTCGCACCTCTACCGCGTGAGATTTCACTCGAAGAGCTGGTCACGACCGACTGCTTCTACAGGGACCTGGAGAGACGTTTGGACCTCTCCTTCGTGCGGGAGATGGTCGCTCCTCTGTACGCTTGCGGTGGCCGCCCATCGGTGGACCCGGTGGTCTTCTTCAAGCTCCAACTCGTGATGTTCTTCGAGGATCTGAGGAGCGAGCGACAGCTCATGGAAGTGGCGGCCGACCGTCTGAGCGTCAGGTGGTACCTCGGCTATGACCTCTTCGAGCCCCTGCCTGACCATTCCTCTCTCACCAAGATCAGGGAACGCTACGGGCTCGAGATCTTCAAGAGGTTCTTCGAGCGGATCGTGGAGGAGTGCTTCGAGGCCGGGCTGGTGTGGGGCGAGGAACTCTACTTCGACGCCACCAAGATCGAGGCCAACGCCTCCCTGGAGTCGATCACGCCCCGTTTCGCCGTCGAGCAGCACCTCCAGGACCTCTTCGAGGAAGACCTACAAGAAGACCCAGACGGTACCTCGGGCGACGCGGCTAGAGCCGCGGCCGTCGGAGATCTCTATCCGCTTCCGACCTCGGAAGACGCGGAGCTCATCTCCGCCAACGCCGCCAGAAGGGATTGGATCTCCAAGAGGGGGCATCAGGACCGTGAAGTGAAGGGCGACTTCTACCGGCGCAAGGCGGACCTTTTTCTCAGCAAGACCGACCCCGACGCCTCGCCCATGAAGCGTAAGGGGGCCGACCACAGCCACCTGGGCTACCAGGCCCACTGCGTGGTGGACGGCGGCAAGGCGCGCATCATCCTGGGCGTCCTCGTCTCTCCCTTCGAGGTCACCGAGAACAAGCCCATGCTAGACATGCTCTGGAGGACCGTCTTCAGGTGGAAGAGCCGGCCCCTCCGGGTGAGCGGCGACTCGGCCTACGGCACCGTGGAGAACATAGCGGCCATCGAGAGGGCGGGCATCCGCGCCTACGTGGCGCTCAAAGGCGCCGGGCAGGGACGCCCCTTCTTCGGCAAAGACGAGTTCGCCTACGATCCCGAGCGCGACCTCTACACGTGCCCGGCGGGCGAGCTCTTGGTCCCGCGCACCCGCAACGCGGCCAGGAGCCTGATCATCTACCGGGCGAAGGCCGGCACCTGTGAGGCCTGCCTGCTGAAGCCCGAATGCACGACCAGCAAGACAGGAAGGCAGATCTTGCGCCACTTCGACGAGGAGTACGTCGATAGGGTGAAATGCTACCGTGGGACCTTCCCCTACGAGAAGGCTTTACGCAAACGGAGGGTGTGGGTGGAACCCCTCTTCGCCGAGGCCAAGGACTGGCACGGGATGAGGAGGTTCAGGCTCAGGCGGCTGGAGAAGGTGAACCAAGAGGCCCTGATGATCGCCGCCGGACAGAACGTCAAGCGACTGTTGGCCTTCGGGAACCGGGGGCCGGTTAGGATGGCGCAGGCCGCAGCGCTGAGGCTGCCCAGCAAGTCATGCCCACGCCCAGTTCCGAGCCATCGTGCGGCTCGCCGATGCGTTTTTCAACAGGCTGGCAAGCTTAGAGCTTGCGTCA
>JALZNL010000446.1 GCA_030857715.1 Actinomycetota bacterium
GCTCCTACCCGGCGGCATAGACCTATCAGACGAAAGGAAGAGGGATGACGCAGATGGCGCAGGACGTTCTCACGCAGTACCTCGGCAGGATCCGGGCCGGCAAGCTCCTGGATGCGCGGGAGGAGAAGGACTTAAGCCGTCGCGCGCGCGAGGGCGACATGATGGCACGGCGGCGGCTCATCGAGTGCAACCTGCGGCTCGTGATCTCCATCGCCAAGAAGTACCGGGGGCGCGGAGTGCACTTCGAGGATTTGATCCAGGAGGGGAACGCCGGCCTGATCCGGGCCGTCGAGAAGTTCGACCCCGAGATGGGCAACCGCTTCTCGACGTACGCGACGTGGTGGATCCGCCAGGCCGTCACCCGCGCCGTCGCCGACAGCGCCCGCACGGTCCGCCTCCCCGCGCACGTCGTCGACGCCCTCTACCGACTGCGTCGCGCGGAGAACTCCCTGAGCCTGGAGCTCGGCCGCGACGCCACGGAGGAAGAGCTCGCCGACAGGCTTGCCGTGAAGCCCCAGGAGGCCCGACGCCTGCGCGAGGTCGGCCAACCCATCTCCTCCATCCACGCCAGGATGGGCTCCGAGGACGGCTCGGAGATGGGCGAGCTCCTTCCGGACGAGAGGAGCGGCGAGGACTACGCCCGCGTCGAGGTCGGCCTGTGGGAGATGACGCTCGTCGAGGCGGTAAGGTCCCTGCCCGAGCGCGAGGCGAAGGTCATCCAGATGCGCCACGGCCTCGACGGCAGCCAGACCCGCACCCTGCGCGAGGTCTCCGAGGAGCTTGGCATCAGCCAGGAGCGGGCCCGCCAGGTCGAGATGAAGGCGTTGCGCACCATCCGAACCGGCCGCTACGCCGGCACCCTCCGCCGCGCCCTCTCCGAAGCCGTGTAGGAACCGGCCAAATGGGCTAACCTTCTGCGGGACGGACCGCAGAAGGGAGCCCATTGGAGACCACCGAACGCAGCGCGGCGCGCGCAGAAGAGCTTTTCAGAGGCATGGGCGGGGCCGTCCAGGACGGCTTCCCCGCCATCCACTCACCGGTCTTTCGCACCGCCGCGGGGACCGCTTACCTCAAGGCCCCCGGCGTCGTCATCCTGAGCAGGCCGCACACCAACGTCCGGGGCCTCGGCGGTTTCCTGGAGGGTTTCGACCCTGACCTCGGGTTCCCCGGGTACCTCGATGACCCTACGGAACTCCCCGACTCCTCCCAGCTCTGCAAGACGGCGGGCCAGGTCTGTTACTCGAGCTTCGGACCTCGTAGGACTACCAACGAGAACGCCGCCTCGTACTTCGAGCGGCTGACCTCTGCCGGGCACGGTTCCGTCCTGGAGCACGCAAGCTTCAGCTTCTTGCTCTACGGCATAAGCCGCAGCGTGACACACGAGCTGGTGCGGCACAGGGCCGGAGCGGCTTTCTCCCAAATTTCGCAGCGGTACGTTTCTGGAGCCGTGTTGCGGTTCGTGGAGCGGCCAGAATACCAGGAGGATGAGGAACTGCACCGGCTTTTCGAGGAGCGGGCGGACAGGGCCGCCGCCGGTTACGAGGAGATGGCGGAGCGGTTGCTGGGGCGGCAGGGCGAAGGGCACGCCATGCTCTCCGCGGACCAGAAGACCGACGCGCGCAAGAAGGTGCAGCAGACGGCGCGTTCGCTCCTGCCTAACGAGACCGAGGCGCCGATGGTCTTTACGGGGAACGTGCGGGCTTTGCGGCACATCGTCGAGATGCGGGCCGACGCGCACGCGGAGAGCGAGATCCGGGGCCTCGCCCTCCGCCTCTTCCTCTGCCTGCGCACCGCTGACCCGATCCTCTTCGGCGACTATGAGATCGGCGACCTCCCCGACGGCACGGTCACTGTCTCCACGAAGAACAGGAAGGCGTAGCCGTCCCCGGCGGCTGCTAACATGTGGCCCCGGAAGGATGACGCGAGAGGGAGGAGAACGCGGTGGCGAAGAGCTACGATGAACTGGTCTCGGAGGCAAAGGCCGAGACGGAGCAGACGGACGTCGAGACGATACACCACGCGATAGGGTCGGGCGAGGACGTTACCGTGCTCGATGTGCGGGAGCCCGACGAGTTCGAGGCCGGGCACGTTCCTGGCGCGAAGCCGCTGCCGCGGGGGCTACTGGAGTACAAGGCTGCGGAGGAGCTGCCGGACAAGGACGCCCGCATCGTCGTCCACTGCGCCCTCGGGGGCCGCGGGTCGCTGGCGGCGAAGAGCCTCAAGGAGATGGGCTACACCAACGTTGCCAACATGCAGGGCGGCCTGAGCGCCTGGAAAGAGAAGGGATACGAGGTCGAGTAGCGCCACCCCGGCCCGCGGGTTCCTGGCCGTGGGGTTCGGGGCCTTCGGTTTCTTCGGGCTCTTCTGGGGTGTGTTCGCCGTCCTGCTGACGGATTTGAGCCGCGCCCTGGACCTCACCCCAGGGCCGCTCGGGGCGGCGCTCTTCGCAGGTGCTGCGGCCTCGATCCTCGCGATGGCGACCCTCGGTTGGGCGGCCGACAGGCTGGGCCGGAAGGTCTTCCTGGTCCTCACCGGGGGCGTGCTGGGGCTCGGGATCTCGGGCCTCGCCCTCTCCGGGGGGTACGCCGCGTTGCTCGTGACGCTCGTCGTGCTCTACTCGGCCTCGGGCCTCTACGACGTGGGCATAAACTCGGCCGCCGTCGACCTGGAGCAGGCGACCGGACGGCGGTTGATGCCGCTCGTCCACGCCGCCTTCTCCGCCGGGGCCACCGTTGGGGCCGTGGGCGCCGGCGTTCTGGTGCAGGCCGGCACGGACTACCGGCTCGTCTACCTGGGCCTGCTCGCCCCTCTCGGGTTGTTGCTCCTCGCCTTCGCGGGCGCCCGGTTCCCCGTGGGAGAACAGGACGAACCAGGAGAGACCGGCGGCCGTACCCATTACGGGCTCTACCGGCACCTGCCGTTGCTGCTGGTCGGTGGTATCGCCATGCTCGGGCTCGGCTCGGAGGGGGAGATGGAGCACTGGTCCGGCATCTACCTGCGCGACACTTTAGGCCTTCCCGCCCTTCTCGGCGGCTCCGGGGTCGCCGTCTTCTACGCGGCGATGGCCGCGGGCAGGCTCGGGACCGCGGGCGCGGTGCGCCTCTTGGGCAACCGCGGTACCCTGCTCGGCGCGGGT
>JALZNL010000447.1 GCA_030857715.1 Actinomycetota bacterium
CACCGAAATCCCTGGTCCCTATGACGTTCGCCTTCTCGTAGCAAGAAAGCATGCGCGCATAGGCGAGTAACAGCCTCTTCTCCCCGAGGTCGATCCCCAGACTCCAATCCGACAGTTGACGATCGAAGTCTTCGGACACCGTCACAGGACCGTTTCACGTGAAACATTGGTGGGCGACAAAAGTTTGTCAAAGCAATTTTTGGTCGCTCCGGGTGTTTCTGAAGACGCATCTACGCTCTGTTTCACGTGAAACACGGGCCGCCGTGGATCAGGCGGGGGAGACACGGACCCTACGGGAATCTCCGACGCCTTCGCTCTCCGTCATGACCCTGGGGTTGTCGCGCAAGAACAGGTGTACGACCCTTCTCTCGGCGGGGTTCATTGGCGGCAGTTCGACGGGCCGGTCTTCCCGTAGAGCTTTGCGGGCGCTCCTGTGTGCCATGCCCTGAAGGGCTTCGACGCGCCGTTGCCTGTAGCCCTCGGCGTCCAGGACAACACGAACACGGGAGGTTTTCGTCCTGTTGATGCTCGCGTTAACGAGGTACTGAAGGGCGTCGATGGTCTCGCCCTTCTGCCCGATAAAGAGGGCCGTGTCCTCTGTGGCGACGTCCACGGCTACGAAGCCACCGGCATCGTAGACCTCGACACGGGCGTCAAAACCCATGGCGTCGAGTAGGGCGGTGATCCGGCCTTCCGCCTCTACTACGATTTCCTCGGGTATGTCCTCCGCGTCCTCCTGGGGCTCGGGCGCGATGTCGGCGGCGGCGGAACGGCTCTCCTCTTCAGTAGCGTCTTCGTCATCTGTGACTTCCTCAGCGACGGGTCGCTCAGAGAAGGTCTCCGGGACGGCCGGTTCTTCAGTGATGGCGGCTGGTGGGGCATCGACCTCGATCCGGGCGTCCCTGGCGCCAATGCCGAGAAACCCGGAGTTACCCTGATCCACGACCCGGTAGGACAGCTCGTCCTGTTCTCTACCGAGGTCCTTGGCCGCGCGGGCGACCGCTTCCTCTACGCTGGCGGCGTAGAACTCTCTCTTCTCAGTCATTTCTTTTTCTTTCTCCGCTTCCGTTTGGCGACCTTTGCGGCGTGGGTTGTGGCGTCTCCGGCGCCCTCAGCCGTGCTCCTCGCGTTGCTGCCGTTGCTCCCGTTAGAGGAGGCATCAGAGATGCGCGTGTTCGAAGCAGTGTTGCCCGAGCCTTTCGCGTTCGGCGCCGGACGTTTGCCGGGGCCGTGGTTGTAGATCACGTAGTTCTGAACCAGGGTTACCAGGTTGGAAGTGATCCAGTACACGAAGAGGCCGGCGGGGAAGGAGAGGAGAAAAATCGTAAAGCCCACCGGCAGCAGGCGCATGAGCCAGCG
Organism: Actinomycetota bacterium; assembly: GCA_030857715.1. The sequence continues at coordinate 1,360 of JALZNL010000447.1, forward strand.
CTGCTGTGGGTCTACGTTTTTGAGCGTGATCTCCGTCGCGCCGAGCATCGTGACGGCCGATATGATGGGAAGAAGGTAGGTAGGGTCCGCGTGAGAGAGATCCTGGAACCACAGAATCCCGCCGTCTACAAAGCTCGGATACTCGGGCTCCGTGCGGCCGGGAGTTCCGCCGAACAACCGTATAACGTAGAAGATGCCGATAAAAATGGGCATCTGCACGAGGATCGGCAGGCAGCCTCCCAGAGGGTTGACGCCCCGGTCCTGGTAAAGCTTCGTCATCTCCTCGCGCTGCTTCTGGGGGTTGTTCTGATACTGGGCGCGAACCCTGTCCATATCCGGCTTCAGGTCCTGGACCGCGCGCATGCTCTTTACCTGCTTCACGGTCAGCGGGAAGAGCAGACCCCTGACCACGATCGTGAGCATCGCGATGCTCAACCACCACGGGGCTCCGACCGTCTGATGAAAGAACAGCAGGACGCTGCCTAGAATATTGACTACGGGACTAAAGAGGTTCTGGAAAAAGTCCGCTATGGCGTTAATCATGCTTTACAGGTCCTTCGCATATCCTATCCGCCTACAGCGCCAAGCTTACGAAGCGCGCGGTCGAACTCCTCGCGCAACTCCTCAAAAGCCGCGTCGCGGGCGGCCGGACGGGCAGAGATCACCAAGTCCAAATTCCCTTCGGCATCCCCGGCCGCCGCGGCGAAGATCTCGCGCATCCTACGTCTCAAGGTGTTGCGCACCACCGCGTTACCTACCTTCTTGGATACCGAAAGACCTAGCCGCAAAGTCCCGCGTTCGTTCGGGAACGCGTGCATGGAGAAGAGCCGTCCCCTATAAGCGGTGCCCTGCTTGTAGACCCTCTCGAACTCCGAGGAGTCCGTCAGGCGCATACGCTTACTTCGGGGCACCCGTCAGACTGCCAGGCGCTTCCGGCCCCGGCGGCGGCGGGCGGCTATCACCCTGCGCCCACCGACGGTGCTCATACGCTTGCGGAAGCCATGGGTCTTGGCTCTCTTACGTCGGTTCGGCTGGTAAGTGCGCTTCATGAGGCTCCTCTGCAGGTGTTCCAAGATGTACAAGTGATCCAGACCAGTATATCCGAAGCCCCAACAGCCATCCAGCCGATGACCCTGTCTGTGCGACGTGCCTCTAACCGTCCTTGAGACCCCAATATTCCAGAAAAGCACTGCAAATCGGCACTTATTGCTAGATTATTTGCGACGTGACATGACTGTATTTCCGCCAAAACACCCGCGCTCGTATCTCCTCGACGGTGTTGGTCGCGTCTTTTCACAGGTTTATCCACAGGCTGTGGATAAACCTGTGGATAAACTTCTAAATAGCCTGCAAAAATAGATTTCTCGCCCCTGGGCTATAGCGTTGGATGGAGGGGTAGGTTACATTCCGTTGCGGGGATGATGCACGCACAGCGGACACGGATGGAACCGGATCGGGCGGAGATAAGCGCCCGTATCGCCGTGTACCCGCCGGGAGCAGATCCAGAGATCACCGAGATCGCGGCGGCCGATTCCCGTTCCGCGACGGCCAAGTTTACGAGGTCCGTGATGGGCAAGGTACGAGAGCTCGGCGGCGAGGTCCCCGAGGAGGCGGTACGGGAAGTGGTAGAGAACCTCATACACGCCGAATATAAGGGAGTAGTCGTCTCCGTACTCGACGGTGGAAACCTCGTGCGGGTCTCGGATAGGGGACCGGGCATTCAGAACAAGGAGAGGGCGGTGGAGTTCGGCTTTAGCGGGGCCTCACA
>JALZNL010000448.1 GCA_030857715.1 Actinomycetota bacterium
CTGGCGGAGCAGGCCCAAGAGTTGCCTTTCGTGGGCCAGTACGTGACGGAGCTGGATCAGGACCGGGTTCTGCAGTTGCTCAGGTCGAACGCGCCGTCGGCCGGCCAGGTAGTCGACGTGGCGACAGGCGTCGTCGGCGGCGTCTTCGGGGTCTTCGGGACCCTGCTCAACCTGCTGCTGCTGCTCCTCGTCTCCGTCTACCTGTTGCTGGAGCGCGAGAAGATCACCCGCGCCGTCCTGCGCACGATCCCCGAGACTGTCCGGGACCAGGCTCTGGAGCTGTTCCACGCCGTCGAGCGGACCCTGATCAAGTACCTCAAGGGACAGTTCCTTCTCTGCGTCATCATGGGCGTTATCGGGTGGGCGATCATGTTCTTTACGGTAGGGGAGTACGCCCTACTCGTCGGGGTATGGGTGGCGGTTACGGAGATCATCCCCGTTCTCGGGGCGTTCCTGGGGGCGGTGCCCGGGATCCTGATCGCGCTCTTTTTCGGCGGCTTCACGGATGCGCTGATCGTCTCCGCGCTGTTCCTCGTCGCCCAGCAAATAGAGGGGAACATCCTGGTGCCGAAGATCCAGGGCGGCTCCACCGGCGTCCACCCCCTGTGGGTGCTCTTCGGCACGATTGCCGGCACGACCCTCTACGGGGTGGTCGGCGCGATCTTCGCCGTCCCCGTCGTCGCCATCGTCGCCGCCACGATCCGTTACCTGCGCGGCACGCTGGTCCTCGAGCGCTGGGGCAAGGCGCCTATCGAACCGGCCGACGAGAAGCCGCGGGGGAACGAGGCGGATTCGCCCTCGTTGGCCGCCGGCGTGGGCCCCACCGGTCGCGACGAGGAACCAGAGGAAGGCTAGGCCCTGGGCTTCCCGCACCGCGTACCCGGCAAGCCCTACCCGCTCAGGGATGCGTCCAGGGATGCCCTGCTCTTTGTTCTCAGCCCCCTGGTAAGGCTGCTCTCCACGATGCGGGTGCGGCCCGACACGCTCACGGTCGTCGGCTGGACGCTCGCGCTCGGCGCGGCCGTCCTCTTCGGGCTCGGCCATCCGCGCACCGCCGGCGCCGTGATGCTGCTCGGCGGGCTCTTCGACGCCCTCGACGGTGCGGTGGCCCGCGAGTCGAACCGGATGAGCTCGTTCGGGGCATTTCTGGACTCGACCCTGGACCGGCTCTCGGAGTCGGCGGTGTTTGTCGGCGTGATCTTCTTCTACGCCAACGCCGCCCGGCCCGCGGAAGCCCTGCTCGCAGGCCTCGCCATGACCTTCTCGCTCCTTACCTCCTACGCCCGGGCCAGGGCCGAAGGCCTGAACGTCCCGTGCGAGGTCGGCCTGCTGGAGCGTGCCGGGAGGGTCGTGATCCTCTCGGCCTTCTCGATCTTCGGCCTCCTCACCCCCGGCGTCGCCCTCGTCGCCGCCGGCGCCCTCGTTACCGCCGCCCAGCGCGTACTCCACGTCCGCCGTGCCACCCGAAGATAGGTCCCCAACGGGAAGGACGGGACGCGCCCCCGACGCCGCCGAAGACTACCGGCGCAAGACGGAGCGCGAGATCTTCGTCCTCTCCCGACGCATGAAAGGGGCCGGACACCCAGCCCCCCTCGGCGACCCGACCACCGGCGTCGTTCTGGTCGTGGAACAGCCGGTCGGTCCCCGCGTCCTCGACGCCCTCCAGGCGAGCCTCGTCGCCGTAGGACTCCCCGACGCCTACGTCACCTATGCCTCCACCGGCCTCCTCAAGGAAGAGCTACTCGCCACCGAACCCCACGCGCTGGTGGCCGTCGGCCCCGGCGCCGCCCGCGAGGTAGACGGCCTGGGCCACCCGCTGGCCCGAACCCCCTTCTCCGAAGCCCGGGAAGGCGTCCCCTTCGCATGGACCAGGGGCACCTCGGGCCTCCGCCTACCATCCCTCGCCCCAGCCCTGACCGACGACGCCAACAAACGCCGATTCTGGCGTTGCTTTCTCGTTCTCAAAGATCTGGCCGGGTAGCCGAAAAACTTCTCAATACGCCGAAAAACTTTCGTGACCGTTACAAATATTAAGATTTATTAAGATTCGGTTTCGCTAGAGCAACAGGAATGTCCTGCAAGTAAGCTATTTTCAGAGGTGGCGGGGGGTTGTTTGTAACCATAGCCGTATTGCGGGTTATGAGGTTGCTCCCTAAAGTGCCCGGCTTAGGAGGGGGGAGCTTGTCCGAAGGTCCCCTTGCAGAGCCAATATAAGCTACTGGAAGGAGCCTGGGCCTATGCCACGACGGGCGAGCTTGATCGTATTCCTTGGCCTCGCAGTTGCGTTCGTCTTTGTGACGGGCATTTCGGCTGGAGCGGCGCCTGGTGACGTCCAGGAGAAGCGGGACGAGGTCGCGTCCGCGCAGGATCGTCTGGCGGACATCCGGATGGAAGCGAGCGCGGCACAGGCCGCCTACAACAACTCCCTCTACGAGATGAACCAGCTCAACGGGCAGATAGCGCAGGCGACCGAAGACCTCGACGGGTCCAAGAAGCGTCTTGCGGAGGCCCAGGCCGATCTGGAGGAGCGGGCGTCGCAGGTGTACAAGAGCGGCAACGTGGCTTTCATGGACGTCCTCGTGGGCGTTGACGACTTCTCCGAGTTCGCCACCCGCCTGGACCTGTGGGTCCGGCTTCTCGGTCAGGAGAGGGCCAAGGTCGAGGCCGTCGAAGAGGCCAAAGACGAGTTGGCCGCCCGCAAGAGGGAGCTCACGGACCAGCGCGAGCAGAGGGTCGCCGCCGTCGAGAAGGCCATCGAGCAGAGGGAGCGCGCCGAGGGGGCCGAGAAGGAGGCCGAGGAGTACCTGGCTTCCCTGAACGCCGGCCTCCGGGACGAGATGCAGGCCAGGCAGGACCGCCAGGCCGAGCTTGCCGCCAAGAAGTACGAGAATGTCGAGCAGCCCGTGTCGACCCCAGATGAGCCTGCCCCCGCTCCCGACGAGCCGGAGCCTGTCCCCGCCGAGCCGGCCCCCGAGCCGGTCCCGGCTCCGGAGGTCGAGGTCGAGGTCGCGCAGGTCGAGCAGATCCCCGTCCAGCAGCCGGACCTGCAGGATGAGCAGGCCGCCGCCGACCGGGCCGCCGCCGCCGAGGCCGCCGCCACCGAGGCCGAGCGTCTCGCGG
>JALZNL010000449.1 GCA_030857715.1 Actinomycetota bacterium
TGGCGCGGTAAAACTCTTCCAATTCGACCAGTTGCTCGGGGGCGAGATCGGGGATGCGTATGGGTTTCATGGGCTCCTCCTTCACCCGCATCTTACTCCCCTCGGAATTTATCTGTTTGTACTTAGCACCACCGCCAGGGAGGAAGGCCAGAAGGAAGAGGTATTGGCGGTGTTCCGGGAGTTGGCGGGGGAGTCCAGGAGCCAGGGAGAGGTTCGCGAGTACGTGCCCTGGCAACCGCTGTGGTAGCGGTGAGCGTTCGGTCAGTTAGGCTTCGGTGTCTCCGACAAATCGAACGCGTTCGACTCGGCTGATAGTCCCAACTCCGCAAGATTGAGCGCGTAACCCACGGTCTCGGCCAGCGCCCCGTACTCCGGCGAGTCAGCGGCCAAGTTGTTCGCCTGCATCACCACTACGGCAAGGTTTTCCATCAGCGCTTCTACCTTGGCTTCCACTTGCTGTTCCCCTTGTTGATCCAGCACCTGCTTCCTAACAACCTACGTGGGAACATCGTCTTTGGTTCACCCTCACCGACAGCCGATGCTTCTCGAACGGTGAGAAAGGAATCTAGCCTTCGAGCCTGCACCGCACCCGCTGCCTGTGGACTTTTCTCCTACGGAGTATCTCGTGGGGCATCCGGCACCTGCGACTTGCGGCTCGTTCCGTCCACAATGACAGGCCGTAGCCGATGGCCGAGGTTCCGACAGCGACCGCAACGACGAAGACGAAGAACGCCAGTATCTGCAACATGCCCCCTCCCGCTTTGGTCGGGGCGTTATAACAAACGCTACTTCCACCGGCAAGAACCTTCTGTTTGCCGCACAACCTGTAGGTAGCGGTGCCTTGCGGCACCCACCATATAGACTCGGGTTTACTCGTAACAGTGGTTGTTCTGGGTAACCGTGACGAAGCTTATAAAGGGTAGGATGAGCAGAATGGAGAAGGCTCGTGGACGGGATGCTCTGCTGGTGGTTTCCCTAGCGCTGGTTTGCTTTGTTCTCTCGGGCTGCGCTGACCCGAAGCCCGGCACGACCGCTAGCGGAGAGGAGCCTTCTCTGCCTTCTGCCGAGGCAGACATCCGTGGGATCATCACCGAGGTAGGAAAGACGCGCCAAGAGACTAACGGCGGTGGGAGCGCGGGGGAGCGGATCGGTGTGGTGCTGGTGGAGGAGAACCCCGAGGAAGAAACAGGCTGTCAGAAAGACAGCGTGACCGTCACGAAAGCCACCAAGCTCTTAGAGCGGCGAGGAGGAGACCTCACTCGGATAGGGTTCGATGACCTTAAGGCGGGACAACGGGTCAGGGCGTGGTACACGGGGCCGGTCGCGGAGTCGTACCCGAGACAGGCAACGGCAAGCTTGATCGTTGTCTACCTGCCCGCCGAATGATACTTCCTGCCCTGAGACGACTGATGAGTAATTGCGAACGACGCAGAAGGAGCCGAAACCTTATGCTGGTACCCGACCTTCTCCCAAAGGTGGTGCCGCATGGATCTCGACTCCTTCCTGATCTCATTGTACGTCTCCGTGGACGACTGGTGGCGGGCAAGCCATGCCTCGGTCCCACGCCAACCCGGTCGCCCCGTCCTTCTCGCCGACTCGGAGGTCCTCACCCTGGCGATCCTCGCCCAGTGGCCCCGCTTTCGCGGCGAGCGAGATTTCTGGCGCTTCGCCGACGCGCACCTGCGCCCCTACTAACCTGATGCCTGAAACCTTGAGCCTAAAACCTACCTGATCGGCGCCCCCATCGCGTGGTAGCCGCCGTCCACATGGATGAGCTCCCCGGTCGTCGCCGGCCACCAGTCCGAAAGGAGGCTGACGACGGCCCGGCCGACGGGCTCGGGGTTTGTGGTCTCCCAGCCTAGAGGCGCCTGCCGGCCCCACTCGCCCTCTATCTCCTCGAAGCCGCTGATGCCCTTGGCGGCGAGGGTCTTTACGGGGCCGGCCGAGACCAGGTTTACCCTGATGCCCTTATCGCCGAGGTCGCGGGCCAGGTAGCGAGAGGTGGATTCCAGGGCTGCCTTGGCGACGCCCATCCAGTCGTAGGCAGGCCAGGCGACGCGGGCGTCGAAGTCGAGGCCGACGACGGAGGCTCCGGGCTGCATGAGGTGCGAGAGGCCGACGGTGAGCGCCTTGAGGGAGTAGGCGGAGGTCTGGACGGCGGTTGCGACGGAGGGCCATTCGGCGGTCAGGAAGTTGCCGCCGAGGGCGTCCTCGGGGGCGAAGGCGATGGCGTGGACGATGCCGTGGACCTCGCCCCAGCGTTCTTTCAGGTCTTCGGCGACGGCCTCTATGTCCTCGGGCTTGTTCACGTCGAGCTCGAGGATGGGGGGCTGGGGGTCGAGGCGCTTGGCGGTCCGTTCTGTCAGGCTGCGGACGCGGCCGAAGCTGCTGAGGACCACCTCCGCGCCCTGTTCGGCGGCCAGCCGCGCCGCCGAGTAGGCGATGGAGCGGCGGTCCAGGACGCCTGTAACCAGCACCTTCTTGCCTTCTAGCAGTCCAGACATCTCGCCTCCCGGGGCTCCGTTCTCCACAAAGTCCGGCCTAGTCTAGGGAAAGAGAGAGGGCACTGCCAGAGCTATTCGGCGGTCGTCTCCTCCTGGGGGCGTTGCTGCTCGTAGGACGACTCGACGCGGGCCTCCCAGGCGAGCATGTCGTCGCGCATGTCCTCTATCTTCTTCTCGGGCTGCTCTTCGATGAGGTTGTTGCGCTCTTTCGGGTCCTCGGAGAGGTCGTAGTACTCCTCGCCCCGGTTACCGTACCAGTAGATGTACTTCTGGTCCCCGTCGATGCTCGTCAGGCACGTGCGTTCGTGGTAGCAGCTCGCCATAAACGTCCGGTCCTCCGGCGGCGAGAGCATCGAAGAGCCCGGGTACTCGCCGCCCTCGACGTCGTACCCGAGCATCTCCGTCAGCGTGGGCAGGATGTCCATCTCGCCGACGTTCTCCTCCACGCGCCGCGGTTGCGGGTTTTTCGGGTCGTGGACGAGGAGGGGGATGCGCAGGCCCTCCTCGTAGATGGTGTTGTCGTGTTGTTTGAGGCTGTGCTCGCCGAAGCCCTCGCCGTGGTCGCCCAGGATCACGAAGACCGTGTCCTCGTAGAGCCCGAGGTCCTTGTACT
>JALZNL010000450.1 GCA_030857715.1 Actinomycetota bacterium
ACGTCGCCCTGCGGCTCTTCGTGGACAACTGGCGGTGGGCAGGGGTGCCGTTCTTCCTGCGGGCGGGCAAGCGGATGCCGAAGAAGGCGACGGAGGTCGCTATCCAGTTTCACTCCTCGCCGCACACGCCGTTCGCCCGCCACGACACCGAAGGCCTGGAGCCGAACGTGCTCGTCGTCCGCGTCCAGCCCGAGGAGGGCCTCTCCCTGAAGATCGGGGCTAAGGTCCCTGGCGCGGGCTTCGAGGTCAGCTCCGTCAACATGGACCTTCTCTACGGGACGGCCTTCCTGGAGGAGGCCCCCGACGCCTACCAGCGGCTCCTGCTCGACCTCATGCTCGGCGACCCGACGCTCTTTATCCGGGCGGACGAGGCCGAGGGCGCGTGGCGTATTCTGGACCCCGTGATGCGCCGCTGGGCGGAGGAGAAGGACGTCGAGTTCTACCCGGCAGGGGCCTGGGGGCCGGAGGAGGCCGACGAGTTGCTAGAACGGGACGGGCGGGAGTGGAGGAGGCCGTGAGGAGGTTTCAGGTTTCAGGTTTCAGGCTTCAGGAAGGGAAGACGAGCGGCGGTGCTTCGGGGTGCTTGGTGTTCGCGGGTCGGGGCGGCCGATGATCGGGGAGACGAGGAAATCCCCGGGTGGCGGCCCGATGAGCGTCTCGGAGATAGAGCACGAGCTTGGCAAGCTCCGGGCCAACGAGGACGGCACGCTCGCGCTCCGCTCCAGCGTCCTCAACCTGATCGTGGTCACCGACGAAGAGTCCGCCCCGGAAGTAACGCGCTCGGTCTCGAACCTGGCCGGCCGTTACCCTGCCAGGGCCATCGTCCTGATCTCGGACCCCGAAGGCGAGAGGAACGTGGACGTCCAACTCTCCGCCTTCTGCAACGTCAGGGGCGGCGGGGGCGCCCAGGTCTGCGCCGAGCAGGTGACGATCCACGCCGAAGGCCCGCCCGCGAACCACCTCGAAAGCCTGGCCGGCCCGCTCCTGATCCCGGACCTCCCCGTTTTTCTCTGGTACCCTGGCGCCTTCTCGCCCCACTCCCCGGAGTTCGCCGCCATGGCCGACCTGGCCGACCGCGTCATCGTGGACTCCGCCGCCCGCGAGGACCGGGAGGACTCCCTGCGCGAGATGGCGGACCTGATCGGGGGCGAAGGTATGCCGGCCGTTGGGGATCTCCAGTGGGTCGGCCTCTCGCCCTGGCGCTCCCTCCTCGCCGACGCCTTCGCCGCGCCTGAACGTGCCGGCGAGCTCGAAAAGATAGCGTCCGTAGAGATCCTCTACGCCCCCGGCGGCGAATGCCGCGCCCTGCTCCTCGTCGGCTGGCTGGCCTCTACCCTGGGCTGGAGCCCGAAGGACCTCTCCCGCGACGGGAACCACCGCAGGGCACGGTTCGACGGCCCCTCCGGCGAGGTCGCCGCTCATCTCTCCCCGGACTCGCCCGACGCCCGTCTGAGGCGCGTCAGGCTCCGCTCCGCCGACCACAGCTTCCAGGTCTCGCGCCACAGGGAGCGCCGCGAGGTAAAGACCACCGTGATGGTCGGCGGGGACCTCGTCGCCGAACGGACCGTCCACCTCGGCCACTTCGACCTCGGCGTCCTCGTCGGCGAGGAGCTCCAGTTCCGCGGTTGCGACGAAGCCTACGAGGCCGCCCTCCGCGCGGCCGTGGAGGTCCTCGACCTGTGAACGTCCACCTCCACGAGACCCCGGAACAACTCGCCGAAGCCGCAGCCCGCGCCTTCGTGGAAAGGGCCGCGGAAGCGATAGCCGAGCGCGGACGCTTCGCCGTCGCCTTCGCGGGCGGCTCCACCCCCAAGGCCACCTACGAAATCCTCGCCCGCGACCACGCCGAACAGGTGGACTGGCCGAACGTCCACGTCTTCTTCGGGGACGAGCGGACCGTCCCGCCGGACCACGGAGACTCCAACTACCGGATGGCCCGGGGGGCGCTTCTGGACCGCGTCCCCGTCGGCTCCGTCCACCGCATGCGCGGCGAGCTGCCGCCAGACGAGGCCGCCGCCTCCTACGAGAGAGAGCTGAAGGAGTTTTTCGGAGGGGAGCTTCCGGTCCTCGACCTCGTCATGCTCGGCATAGGGGAGGACGGGCACACCGCGAGCCTCTTTCCGGAGACCTCGGCGCTCGAAGTCACCGACCGCCCCGTCGTAGCCAACCCGGTGCCCAAGCTCGACACCACACGCCTCACGCTCACCGTCCCGGTCCTCAACGCCGCGCGGGAGGTCCACTTTCTCGTCGCCGGCGGGGACAAAGCGGAGGCCCTCGAAGAGATCCTGGAGGGCGACGCCGACCCGCGCGCGTACCCCGCGAAGCTCGTCCGGCCCACCGGCGGCCCGATCTGGATGGTGGACCGGGCCGCCGCCGGGTCCCTGCGCGATCCGGCCTAACAATTTTAATAGAACGTTACGGAACGTTTACATCCCAGCTGGCGCGGGTGGAGGTCTGGGGACGTGAAAGCAACCTCCTTGGAGGTACGCAGATGAAGAGCAAGACGAAAGTACGGCTGGCCGCTGGCCTGACCGCGGGTGCGATGATGCTTAGAGCCTTTCGGGTCCCGCTTTCGCGGCCCCGACGCAGATAAATACAGGCAGCCTCGTCTCCGCGCTGAACAACGGCAACGTCGAGATCGACAACGTGCTCAACGACCTGACGATCACCGACGTACGGGTGGTCAACGTCGAGGATGCGGTCAACAACAACCGGGTGCTCAACAACGTACTCAACAACAACCAGACGGACATAGCCGTGCTTCAGGACTTCCTGAACAACAGCGTGAACAACAACAACGTCGAGATCATCAAGAACGCCCTGAACAACAACAACGTGGCGATCAGCGACGTCGTGGCAATAGATGTGCTCAGCGGCGGCGAGATAGTAGTCTTCGTTCAGTAACGGGGACGAACACCACGAACTCTGGCGGGTCGGGACTTTCATGTTCCGGCTCGTTGATTCGATTAACGGGTCGGCTGGCTTCATTGACGTGAAAGCAGCTGAAGAGCGATAAACGCAGCAGCTAAAGGCCGACCCGCTTGTTCATATTACGCTAAATAAGTCTCTTCCGGATCACCGGCATCGACAAATACATCATCCGCGCAAGAA
>JALZNL010000451.1 GCA_030857715.1 Actinomycetota bacterium
TACCTGATCCGGTCCGTCTTGCCGCAGATGAGGCGCCTCGGCGGCGGGCGTATAGTCATCGTCAGTTCCGAGTGGGGCGTCACCGGGTGGCCGAACGCCACCGCCTACGCCGCGTCCAAGGCCGGCCTGATCTCCCTCGGCAAGACCCTCGGCAGAGAACTGGCCCCAGAGGGCATCATCACCAACGTGATCGCCCCTGGCGTCACAGACACCCCCCAACTCGAACAAGACGCCCGGGACGCCGACGTCTCCATGAACGAGATAAAGGCGCGCTACGCTGCTGAGATTCCTGCCGGAAGAATCGGAAACCCGGAAGAGATCGCGGCCACGGTCGCGTTTCTCGCTGCAGGAAAGTCCGCCGCTTTGGTGGGCCAGGTCCTCCAACCCAACGGCGGCTCCACGAGGAGTTGGGCGTGAGCGAACTGCGGAGCCGACCACCGGCGGACGGTTGGCACGGGGACGCCAGGGCCGTGGTGCTGCTCACCTTCGACTTCGACGCCGAGGCGCCTATCCTCGCCGAGGGCGAGCACTATGCCGAGGACCTTTCGACCATGTCCCATCAGGCCTACGGTCCGAAGATCGGCGTGCCCCGGATCCTCGATCTTCTCGCGCGCCACGAAGTCGAGGCGACCTTCTTCGTGCCCGGCGTGACCGCCGAACGCTGGCCCGGCCCCGTCGAGAAGATACTGGAGGCCGGACATGAGGTTGCCCTGCACGGTCACAGCCACCGCCGCCTGCCGAGGTTGTCCCAAGACGAACAGGTAGCGGACCTGGAGCTCGGCCTCGGCGCCCTGGCCCGTCTGGGTGTATCGCCTAAGGGGTACCGAGCGCCGTACTGGCAGCTCACCCAGACCACCCTCGACGCGCTCCCCCAGCACGGCATCCGCTACGACTCGTCGTTGATGGACGACGATCGACCCTACCGAATCGCAATCTCCGAGAGGGAGATCGCCGAGCTGCCCGTCCACTGGTCGCTGGACGACTGGGAGCAGTACGCCTTCCTGCCCGACCCGGACATCGGTCAGCGCATAGAGAACCCGCGAGACGTCGCCGAGATCTGGAAAGGAGAGCTCGACGCTATGCGGCAGACGGGCTCCCTCTGCGTTCTGACGTGCCACCCTTTCCTGAGCGGCCGTCCTTCCCGCATGCGGGCCATAGAAGACTTCGTAAACTTCGCCAAAGAGTGCGGTGACGTCCGCTTCTCCCGGGCCGACCGGCTCTCGGAGATCGTACTGCAGGACATGGAAGAAGGAGACTAGCATGAGCACCCCGGAGCAGAACAGCGCCGACTCGACCATGTGGACGAGCCTACTCCACTCCGGCCTGGCAAGCTCCTTCCTGAGGTTGCCCCACCTGCCGGCCGACGCGGAACGGTTGGCCGCCGCCGGAGCTGGAGCTGCGATCTACGGAATCCCGTGGGATTCCACCGTCATAAGCCGCTCGGGCGCCAACTACGGACCCCGCGGTATCCGCGAGGCTTCCCTGCAGGCCCTGACCTACAACGCAACCCTGGACATCGACCTGGTAGAAGCCCTGAATCCCATCGACTGCGGCGATGCTGCCACCACGCTTGCCAACGCGGAGAAGACGTTCGAGAGTGCCCAGCAGGACATCGGCAACATCCTCGCCGCCGGCGCGCTGCCCGTCACTTTGGGCGGCGACCACTCCGTGACTATTCCTACCGTGAGGGCGGTCGCCGAGCGCCACTCCAACCCCTCACTCGTTCTCATCGATGCCCACCTCGACACGGCGTCCGACGTCGGCGGAGAGACCCTCAACCACTGCTGCCCGATCACTCGCGCCGTAGAAGCGGGCTTCCCGCCGGAGAATATCACCATAATCGGGGCGACCGGCTGGCTCAACCCCCGCAGCGAGCTCGAGTACTGTCGTCAGAACGGCATAGAGGTCGTCTGGCTCGAAGACATCCTCGACAATGGCCTGGAGAAAGCGATCGATCGCGTTCTGCGCACCGCGAGTCGCGGCACGGACGGCACCTACCTCAGCGTCGACATCGACGCCCTCGACGGCGCATACGCCCCCGGCACGGGCGTGCCTGGCACGGGCGGGATGACCACCAGGGAACTCCTGACGGTGGTTCGCCGGGTTGCCTCCCAGGGTCTGGTGGGTATGGACATTGTCGAGGTCGCGCCCACCCTTGACCCCACAAACACCACGACCACTACGGCCGTGCGTGTCGTGCTGGACGCCCTGGCGTCCCACGCCAGAAGCGCTTCACGTAATCCTCGCCCGTAACGCGGATGCACGCAAAGCTACCGAGGCCAAACAGATCGTAGGGTAAGAACACCGACGAACGTCGTTGCGCAAGCACGCCCGCTGAGATCGGGACCCCGACAGGCGGGGCACAGGGCGCCCTTGATGGTCGCCCCGAGCCCCTGCACGAATACCGGTGAAGGGCCAGGCTCCGTAGAAGCGGCAAGCTCTCGCTAGCCGCCCGACGACGATGCTCTGCGGGGCGGTGCGCAGACCGCTCCGCTTGAGGCTCCGCGGCCCCCGCCCCTGAACCTTCGGACACGGTCGCCGGAACCCGGTAGAAGCGGCAGGCACTGCCCGCCGCCCTTGCTGCAGCGTTTTCGTGATGCTCCATGATCGCACCTCATGGCCCGCGTCGAAGCGTGAGGCGCGCGAGGAGGGGCAACAGCGTAGCACCGCCAGTCGTCCTCGCAAGGGCACCCTGAAACTCGGCCAGCTTCGCTGCCCGCCCTCCGGGTTTTGCTCCGCAAAAACTTTCCGGGGCCCACCCTTGCGCTACCTTTGTGCCGGCGCTTTTTCGCCCCCAGGTCGCGCTCCGCAGGGACGGGGCGCAAAGAAAACGCCCCGCAGGTGCCGCAAACACCCCGGGGCCCGGACCACAGGGGGTGCCTGTGATCGAAGTAAGTGTAGCGCGTCGCGCGAGCCGGGGTATCGTGCTCTGGCGCAGCCAAGGGGCCGAGATCCGGCCCATGCCGGCGGGCGGTCTGTCCGTGCCGTCGTGCTCGGAAGTTGGCCGCAGTTACCGGGTATCGTTGGTTGGCGAGGGCCGGTGTGGGTGCGCCGACTGGCGGCGGCGGAAGCAGCCATGCAAGCATCTCTACGCGGCGCTCGTG
>JALZNL010000452.1 GCA_030857715.1 Actinomycetota bacterium
AACACAAAGAATATTCCCCAGGGCTTCCAGAGGCGTGTAAAGCCGGTGACCGCCGTCTCGCCGGTGGCCAGGGTGTAGCGCTCGATCTCCATGTTCATGACGTACTGCACGAAGAACCCGACTATGCCGAGCCACAGGAACGATATCCCTATCTGCGTGGTGATGTAGGGCCAGATTACGAACTCGCCGGATCCGGTCGCCGTGGCGAGGATAACCACGCTGGCGCCCAGGAGTTTGCGCATCGGTATCGGCTCCGGTAGATCTCGTGAACCTATAGCCGGCAGGCCCCTGGACGGGATGTTCCATCCCTCCTGAGCATCTCGGTCGGTCCTCCCCTCGGTACCTGTCCCTTCCCGCTCATTCATGTATGTCGCCTACCTTTCGCGGCGCACTCTCTCCTGGCCGCGTCCCGGTACCTGAATCGCCCTCATCCATGCGGACCGCGTCCGGATCGTTGCCCTGCGCGCGGGCCTCCTCGGGATCAACGGGTCTATCTCGATCCATGTCTCTTTCTTTTCCCACGAGACTACCTCCCTTCTCTCAACGGTTATGTAGGTCCAGTGCCGTCTTCGATGACAATGCTCTCTCCCTGCTCTCCTCCTTGAGGTCGTGTACATTGTAGCGGTAGCCGATTCTCCGCGATAGGGTCAGGGCCGCCTCGCTTACCTCCTTTCCCAGGTCTTCGAGTCGCTCGGGCGGTACCCGGTACTCTGGACCCGACAGGCTGACGCTCGCCACCACCGCCCCTTCGTGATCGAAGACCGGTGCCGCCACGCATCGGATGCCCTCCTCGTTCTCCACGACGTCCACCGCGAAGCCCAGACGCCGCACTTCTTCGAGTTCTCGCCGGAAAGCCCCGACATCCGTGATGGTGTTTGCCGTCCTCTTCTCGACGCCCGCCGCGAACAACGCCTCCACTTCTTCCGCGTTCCCGTGAGCCAAGAGCGCCTTGCCGAGCGCTGTCGAGTTGAGAGGCGCTATGAGCCCCACCCTGGACCTCAGCCGCACCACCTGCGGGCTCTCCACCTTTTGGACGTAAACGACGTGGTCCCCGTCCCGTATCCCCAAGTGACACGTCTCCCCACTCCGCTCGACCAACTCCTCCATCACCTCCCGCGCTTCCTCGCGCAGGCTCAAACCCTCAAGAAAGGATCCCCCAAGAACGAGACACTGCGGCCCGAGCCCATACCCCCCCCCGACCGTTCTCCCGCACCATCCCCGCCTCCGCAAGCACCGAGAGCAACCTATGAGCCGTCGGCTTGGGCAGCCCCCCGAGACGCGAGATCTCCGCGAGCCCCAACCCGTCCACCCGCTCCGAAAGCACCCGCAACAATACAAGCACCCTCGCCAAGTTTTTCGCTGAACCCGTGGAAGTATCCATCCACCTACCCCAGTTTGGAATATCGTTCCATTTCCCTGTCGCCAGCATACTTAACGCGAAAATGTAAGTCAAGTCACGCATGAGTCGGGCCGTGCAAGGGGCTCTGCGAGGTTTGCAAGCGAACACCATTTTGTGCTAGGTTTGGTAAAGGTAAGGGTTGGGACAAGACACGGGTGTTTTCTGCGCGGACTACCGGCGGAGGCTTGTCTGCGGCGGGGTTTTCGACGCCGATTGGCGAGCCGGGTCCGAACATCCAACATAGAAGGAGCTAGCATGATGGAGAATGCGGGAGGGCTGGGGCGGTTGAGTGGCAAGTCCGCGGTCGTGACGGGTGCCGCGAAGGGCATTGGCCGGGCGACCGCCGAGCTTTTCGCCCGCGAGGGAGCGCGGCTGGTCGTCAACGACGTGGACGAGGCCGGCCTCGAAAGTTTGCGCGGAGAACTGGCCGGGGCGGGTGCGGAAGTCGTAGCGGTCGTCGGGGACGTGTCGGTGGTGGAGGATGCGCGGCGGATCGTCGGGGCGGCGGTCGAGGGTTTCGGTGGGTTGGACGTGCTGGTGGCGAACGCCGGGGTCATCCCGCTGAACAACATAGTGGACGCGACGCCGGAGGATTGGGACCACGTAATGGCCGTGGATGGGCGCGGCATGTTCCTAACCTGCAAGTTCGCCGTCGAGGCGATGCTGAAAAACGCCGATCCCGGCGGCTCGATAGTGTGTCTCTCGTCAATCTCCGGGCTGGCCGGACAGAAGGATCAATCGACGTATGGTCCGGCCAAGTTCGTGGCGTCGGGCATCACCAAGCACCTCGCCGTCGAGTGGGCCGACCGGGGCATCCGCGTCAACGCCGTCGCGCCCGGTACGATTACGACCGAAGCCGTGGCCGCGCTCCCGGAGGAGTACAAAGCTCCAATGAAAGAAGCGCACCCGATAGGCCGGCTCGGCGAACCGTCGGAGGTGGCAAGCGCCATACTGTTTCTGGCTTCCGACGAGGCGTCGTTTATCACCGGCGCGATCCTGCCGGTGGATGGCGGCTACCTTGCGCAGTAGTCTACGGAACAACATCCTCGCGGACATCCTGAACCGCCGCATGCGCGTGACCACCTGAGATGGAGATAGCCGTCATCGCCGACGACCTGACCGGGGCCGCCGACACCGGCGTGCAGCTCGTCCGCGCCGGTTACCGCGCCGCCGTGGTCTTCCGGGGCGAGAGCCTCCCCAAAAACCTCGACGCAGTCGCCCTCGACACCGATTCCCGCACCAAACCCGCCGAACTCGCCACAAAGCGCGTGGTCAAAGCCGGCGAGGCCGTCCGCCGCGCCCGCATCGTCTACAAAAAACTAGACTCCACCCTGCGAGGCTCCGTCGCCGCCGAACTCTCCGCCGCTCTCGGCGCGACCCGCCGCGACCGCGTCGTCGTGGCGCCCGCGTTCCCCGCCGCCGGACGAACCACCATGAACGGCGTGCAACTGGTACACGGCGTCCCCGTCCACGAGACCGAGATGCGAAACGACCCCCGCACCCCCGTAAAAGAGGCCCACGTCCCGACCCTGCTCCGCGAAGTCTTCTCCTCCGTCGCGACCCTCGGCGTCGAAGACCTCGCTCACGGCGAGCGTGTAAGCCAGGCTCTAAAAGATCACGAGTGTGTGGTCGTCGACGCCGAGCGAGACACGGATCTCGAAACCCTGGCGCGGGCGGTCCCGGACCCTTCGTCGGTGTTGTGGG
>JALZNL010000453.1 GCA_030857715.1 Actinomycetota bacterium
CTCGAGGATGGCTTTGAGGTTCTCCAGGACCTGGTGGGTCTGGCCTTCGATCCCCCCTTCGACTAGTTGGCCGGAGGGAGTGAGGCCGGTCTGTCCAGAGACGAAGACGAAGCCTGCGGCCTCGACGCCTTGAACGTAAGGCCCGATGGGTTGGGGCGCGTGCTCGGTTCGGATGGTGCTCATGTTCTCCTCCCGTTGCTCTGTGGGTGACTCTGTTTTTTCGTCTTGTCTGGTCTCGTTCTTAGGGGTCCATTTGCTGACCTCCTTTTCGCGATAGCCTCGGGCCCCATGTTTCATCCAAGCTCTGTCCTCTCGGGACCGCCAGCGGGAGGCGTATTAATCGCGGCGGACGGTCGATTTGCCCGGCTTCAGCACGAAGGCCAGCGCGCATCTGGCGGCCAGGACGACGGCCCCCGAGCCCACAAGCGCACCCAAGACTCCGACCCCGTCGGCGGCGAACCCGATCAGGACGCTCGGGAGGCCGAATCCCAGGTAGGGGGTGAGTTACGGTTCGTGTCACCAGCCGCAATCTAGCCTTACATTGTAAGCCGGTGTCGGCGAGCGGCGGACGCTTGTTCGTGTCGATCCGGCCACGGCCGACCGTCCCTCCTCATCGCGCTCAGAATCCTTCCACGTAGCCCGCGGCCACGTCCTCGGGCGGGTTGGTGTAGCGTTGGATGTAACGCTGCGATCCGTGCCCGAGCCGCCTCTCCAGCTCGTAGGCGTCCTTGCCCGTCTCCGCGGCCAGCCGGTAGGCGAAGGTGTGCCTCAGGTCGTGCGGCCTCAACGGAGAGATCTGGCGGACCGGGTCGGTAGCCTCGGCGTCGTGCCAGCGCCCGATCCTCTCCAGCAGGAGGTTGACCGCCCGCACGGAGAGCCTGCCGTCCGTGCGCCGGGCGGGCGCCCCTTCCGCGCTCAGGAACAGCGCCTCGCTCTCCGGGCCCGTATCCTGCGGGCGCTCCTCTTCGAGATACTCGGCCAACGCCTCGCGGGCGTCCTTGGAGAGGAAGACGTTGCGCTCGGTCCCGCCCTTGCCCTTCACCCCGCGGACGCGGACCCGCCTCGCGGCGCGCAGCTTCTCGGGCTCGTTGGGCTCCACCTGCCCGAGATCGAGCGTCACCAGCTCCTCCCGCCTCAGGCCCGTCGAGAGGAGCACGAAGACGATCGCCCGGTCGCGGGTCGGCCGGCCGCGCGCGTGCCCGATGCGCTCGCCTCGCTCCTTCCACTCCCGCCCCCTGAGCTCGTGAAACCGCTCCAACCGGTCGCACACGTTCTTCAAAGAGCGGACCTGCGCCTCCGAGAGCGCCCGCGGCTCCAGTGGCGGCAGCCGGAGCTCCTTGATCCCCTTCGCCGGGTCTCCCGCCGGGAAGAGCCCCGGCTCCTGCGCGCCCACCCAGGTGGTGAACGCCGAGAGCGATGCGAGGTGGTTGTTGACCGTCGAAGGCGCGAGATCCCGCTCGGTCAACGACCGCTGCCAACCCTGGACGTCCCGGCGCACCAAGGTCGAGATCCGGTCGTGGCCGTACGAGTCCTCGAAGAACCCGACGAACCTGCCCAGGTGCAGCGCCGCCTTCTCGGCCACCGTCCGCGAGCGCACCCCCACCACCGCCAATTCCAGATACCGACCCACCCAGGAAGAGATGCTATCCGCGGTCTCGTCGAGCCGCAACTCGGGCCGTTTATCCTTCCGTGAAGTGAACTTCTCCAGATAAACGACGCCTTCTCGCTGCTTTTCGGTCCCCATGGCACCAGTTTACTACACGGAAGGGGCATTCCGTGTAGTGCATAGCCTACTCACATTTGCGCTAGAACCGAAACGCGAGTAGCAAAACGCGAGTAGCTCCTTGGCCCGCGACATCCGCACCCCCTCGGTCGCGGTCGCCCTACCCCGGCATCAGACACATGAGCCGGGCTCGTCGTCCGCCGAGCGCCGCCCCACCACGAGGCGGGTAAGGAGGCCGCGCACCACCCGCAGCTCCTCGGCGCTCAGGTCGGCGAGCACATCGTCTTCCACGCCCAGCACCACCCCCTCGGCGCGAGCCAGGAGCTTCCGGCCCGCGTCCGTAGGCACCACGATCCTCGCCCGCCGGTCCTTCTGGTCCGGCCGGCGCTCCACCAAACCCTCGTTCTCGAGCGCATCTACGGCCACCACCATCGTGGACTTGTCTAACCTCGCGGACTGTGCCAGCGCCAACTGCGTCTGGGGGACTCCCTCAATGGCCGCCCGCTCGGCCGCAATCAGCACCGTGTAATCACGGAGGTTCAAGCCTAGAGGAGCCAGGCTTTCCATCAGGGCAGCCCCGATGGCATGACTCGCCCGCGACATCAACCAGCCCATGTGCTCCGCGAGCGGCCGAGGAACGAAGCCTTCTCGCTTCTCTCGCCCCGCTCGCTCCTTCATTGAATCAGCCATGCCAGAAGTATAGCAGATTTACTCTTCTCATATATAGTCTTGACATAGATTATCTAATAAGGTACTGTATTGGGCAAGTGAGTTGTCGAGTAGAGAGGAAGAGCTTATGGAGTCCGTACAGAACGCACTCGTTAGCGATGAGGAGCGGGTCGCGTGGGGCCGGCTGGTGCCGGTAGGGTTGCTGGCCGCGCTTGTGGCCGCTGTCGCGAATGCAGTCGTGTACCTCGTCGCGGCGTCAGCGGGAGCTATGCCGCAGGAGATCGTCGTGAATGGGCAGGGGCCTATAACGCTCCCGGTGGTAGCCGCCTTGAGTGCCCAAGGCGCGGTGGCCGCTACTATCGTCTACGCGCTCGTCGGCCGGTTTGCCCGTCGCCCGGCGCGCGTCTTCCGCGTCGTCGCGACTGTGGTGCTGGTACTCTCGTTGGTTCCACCATTCACCATCACCGGGGCGCCGATCTCCATGATCCTGGCGCTTGAGCTGATGCACGTGGTCGCCGCGGTGGTCATCGTCGGCCTGCTAACCACGATGGCACGCCGGGCGAAGCCCGCGGGCGTTTGAAGCAAGAAGCAGCAAGAAGCGCGGAGAAGGAGGGCAATTATGCAGTCGTCCAACGAAAATAAGATCCACATCCTGGCTCTGGCGGGCAGCTTTCGCAAGGGGTCGTTCAACCAGGCTCTGATC
>JALZNL010000454.1:0-2366 GCA_030857715.1 Actinomycetota bacterium
GTCTCAGACATCATAGCCGTCATAGGACCCGACGAGACGCCCACGCCCGAGACGAAAGCGCCCGAGAATGAGTCGAAGGACCCGGAACGCACCCAACCACCTTCGACAGTCCCCGAGACCACGCAGCAGACCGAAGACACGAGATCCGCGGCCCCGGAAGACTACGATTGCGAAGACTTCGAGACCCAGGAAGAGGCCCAACTCTACCTCGCGCCCGGCGACCCCTACGAGCTCGATGAGGACGGCAACGGTCAGGCCTGCGAGACCTTGCCGTAGCGCAAGGTGCCAAAGGGGTTGAGGAAGGCTTGGGGCCCTCCTCAACCCGCTGTGCGACTTACACCTGCTGCCAGGCAGCGAAGGCGTCGACGAGACCGTGGCCGGTTGCGCCATCCGCGGCGAGGCCTGCCTGGATGGGGACGAACTCAACCTGATTGCCTACCCTTACGGGGTTGGAGACTTCGTTGGCCTGCCCCGTTGTCACGTCTCTGGCCGTACGCGCCAGGACGGCCTTGATCTCCGCGGGGGAGAGACCAGGGTTCTTCTGCTTCAGCAGGGCGCACACGCCCGCAAGTTGCGGAGCCGCGGCCGATGTTCCGCTGATAACGCTCCAGCCATCATCCGCCCCGGTCCCGTCATCGGCCGCGCCATCGTGGTCGATCTCGCAGCCTGGCTCGAGCGGGAGCATGATGTAGGACGCGTGAGGTTGCATGCCCACCAACCCCGTCACATCGGGAACATTGCGTCCGGGGTAGATCACGCTACTGAATGCGCTCGCATAGTCGGAGGCCTGCATCTCCAGGTCCTCGTCTATGAACGCCCCGCCTGCTGAGATGACGTCGGGATGCATCCCTGGAAAGGCAATATGGCCGTTGCCAGCGGAGAAGACGACCGTGATCCCCGAAGCTACGGCGTCGGCGATCTCGGCTTCGAGGGCCCGGAGAAAGCCTGGCAAGGAAGGCTGCGGAAGGCCATCGGGCCCGCGAAGGTCGAAGCCCAGGCTGACCGAGATGATGTCGGGACTCTGCCTGATCGTCTCTTTGAAGGCGGCGGTCAGGTTGGGGCCTGCCTTGACGCCGATGAAGGTCACATCGGGTGCTATCGCCAGTATGTTGCCGGCTTCCGCTGAGCCGTGCCCGTTCTCATCGTGTTCGACGGCGGTGGCACCAGGCCCGAGGATTCTGGACATGTTGTAGTTCATGGCTAGGTAGTAAGGATGCTGGATGTAAAAGCCGCTGTCGATCATCGCCACCTTCACCCCCCGCCCGGTCGTCCCGTTCCTGTGAACCCGGCTTGCGTTCATCAGCAGGGAAAGGTCGCCTGGTACCCGAAGATGGTGGTAGTCCACCCGCGGAGGCAAAGAACTCTCGAAAAAGAGGTAAGGCTGCTGGATGTAGGCACGCTCGACCAGGCCAGACAATGGGTCCGGCGGAGCCCACGCCGCCTGTGGAGCCGGCGCGAGGAAGCTCTGGGCGGCAGGGATAGCGGGCGCGGCCTGCTCCCGCTCTTCCTGGACGGAGCGCTCCTCCAGCTCGGTGCCGAATACCTCGGTAAAGAGATCCGGCGGACCCTCGACGGAGAGCGAGAGGCGCGAGCCGATCAAGACCCTGAAGCCCAGGCGCCTGAGCTCGTCCGCAGCGCGGTCCAACTGCGCCGGTTCGGCGTGGAACGCGTCTATGTTGGATGCCCTCGGATTCGGCGCGGTGGCGGAAAACGGGGACAGAATGTCCGCGTCAGGGGGTGGGGCCAGCGATACCTCGATGCTCAGCATGGAGGAGAAATCTTCTTGCACGATGGATCGTCCTTTCCGGAGAGGAGTGACTCAGAACAAGAGCGGTGGCTGCTGAATCTCGACCGACTCGACTTCGTCTCTTAGCTCTCTCGGGACCTTTGGCGGCTCGGCGGTGCGAAAGCCCGCTCCACCTAGCGGCCCAAAGTCCCTCGCCGGAGAATCAACCCTTTCGGACGGGATCAGGCGGCACCCGAAAACGGACTCGAACCTCTGCTTCGGTCCTCCTACGGAGACGGATCTACTGCCCACAGACAGGACCTCGAAGCCCAGCTTCGTCAGCTTCTGGGCGACCTTTTCGCCCGCCGCCCGGTCCGATTCGCGTAAGAGCACCTCTGCTGAGACTAACGTTTCGTCGGTCATGGTCACCTCCTTCCTATCAGTTTACCGCGCCCTGTAGGACCCCCGGCGCGGTTCGCGAACCGGAACGATCCGAGCCGGGTCGAGGTGCCAAGCGATCGAAGCAAGCACCGAAACACTTCCTGACCAGGATCGCTCATGGGTCTGCTCCACTGTGACACGCGCCGATGAATCTCGAATGAATCCGGAATGAAACGCCGACGACGCAGGCCAAAGTTCG
>JALZNL010000454.1:2376-3093 GCA_030857715.1 Actinomycetota bacterium
AATCTTGCCCGCTCGTTCGAGGCGAGACGTGGTTTCTATGGCATGCCTTTCCGCAATTGGCCACGAATTCATCGACGATTCATCGCGGATTCATCGTCTCTTGTTCTCATTACGCCAGCTAACGTCTCGATCCGCCGGCCCGGCTAGTGGCGACGCTCCCACCAGGAAGGAGAGGGGGATGTCTGAAGGCCTCGGTTCAGGGAGAATGATGTGAAAGCCTCGCGGTTGGCTACGGGCTGACGGTACCGGGCCGACCGCGGACCATTGGAGGTGGAGGAGTCATGACCGAGTTCGATCCGGGACCGCCGCCGGAATTCGCCGAGATCTTTGCGCGGGTGCCCGACTACGCGCCCTACAAGCAGCACTTCTGGTACGACTGGGGTCCGATCTTCTACCGCGGCCGCCTCGATGGCAGCGCGCGCGTCCTGTGCGTGGCCTCGGACCCTGGGCCTACAGAACGTGTAGCGATGAGGACCCTGGTGGGCGACGCGGGCCAGCGAGTACAGGGCTTTCTGGCCAAGATCGGCCTTACCCGCTCCTACCTGTGCCTCAACGCCTTCGCCTACGCGCTCCATCCCGGTAGCTTCTGGGAGGGACCCGAGATCCTCCGGGATGAGGATCACCTGGCGTGGCGCAACGAGCTCTTCGATAGGGTGAAGGGTCCCGAACTGCGGGCTGTGATCGCCTTCGGCTTTCAGGCGCAGGAGGCCGTGGACC
>JALZNL010000455.1 GCA_030857715.1 Actinomycetota bacterium
CGAGCTCGTCGAGGTGTCGAGGGAGCTCGCGGAGGCGGGGGCGGCGCGCCAGGACATCGACCTGATCTGGGGCGCCACCCTGACCCGGTGGGTCTCCCGCGCCACGAAACGCTACGGCCCCGCCTTCCTCTCCGTCGGCCGCGTCCAGTCCCCGACCCTCGTCCTAATAGCCGAGCTCGAGAAGGAGCGCCGCGCCTTCATAGCGGTGCCCTACTGGGAGCTTGAGGTCAACCTCCAGAACGGCGAGCCGTTCACCGTCCGCCACGGGACCGCCCGCTTCGACGAAGAGGCGAAGGTCAACGAGGCCTACGAGAACGTCGCGGAAGAAGCGACCGTTACCGAGGTGCAGCAGAAGTCCGCGACCCGCAAGCCGCCGACGCCGTTCAACACGACCGCCTTCCTTACGGAGGCGTCGAGGCTCGGCTACAGCCCATCGAGGGCGGCCCGTCTCGCCGAAGACCTCTACACGGACGGCTACATCTCGTACCCGAGGACGGACAACACCGTCTACCCGCCCTCGCTGGACCTGCGGGAGGTTCTTGGCTACCTGAAGCGCGTGGAGGGGGCCGGGCCGTACGCGGAGAAGTTGCTCCAGGGGGACGAGCTCTCGCCGACGCGGGGCAAGAAGGAGACGACGGACCATCCGCCGATCTACCCGACGGGCTACGCCTCGAAAGAGGCGCTCAGGGACGACCAGTGGAAGATCTACCAGCTCGTCGTCCGCCGCTTCCTCGCCACGCTCTCCGAACAGTCGAAGTCCCTGCGCACCACTTTACGCTTCGACTCCGGCGGCGAGCCGCTCACCACGGGCGGCACGGTCGTTACCGAAGAGGGCTGGCTCGGGGTCTACCCCTACAGCCGCCGCGCCGACGAGGAGATACCGGACCTCCACGAGGGCGAAGTGGTGAAGGTCATGGACAAGAAGATCCACGCGAAAGAGACCCAGCCGCCCGGCCGCTACGGCGCGGGACGCCTCATCAACGTGATGGAGGACCTCGGCCTCGGCACCAAGGCCACGCGGCCGAACATCATCCAGAACCTCTACGACCGCGGCTACGTCCACGACGACCCGCTCGTGCCGACGGAGAAAGGCGTCAAGGTCGCCGAAGCCCTCACGGACTTCGCCTCCGAGATAGCCTCCCACGAGATGACCGCCGAGCTCGAGAAGAGCATGGACGCGATCTCTGAGGGCAAGATCTCCAAGGACTCCGTCGTCGACGAGTCCCGCGACGTGCTCCGCCGGGTCTACGACCATCTCCAGAACGTGGAGACGGAGTTCGCGGACATCGTCTGGGAGGGCATCCGCACGGACGAGACTTTGGGCAAGTGCCCCGAGAGCGGCCACGACCTCATCGTCCGTCGCAGCCGTAAGAGCCGCAAGCGCTTCGTCGGCTGCTCCGGCTACCCTGATTGCAACGTCACCTACCCGTTGCCGCAGCGGGGTGAGATCATCCCGCTCGGCACCACGTGCGATGCCTGCGGATCTCCCGAGATAAAGGTGCTCGGCGGCAAGCGTCCCTGGGTAACGTGCATCAATATGGACTGCCCGAAGAAGCTGGCCCAGAAGGAGGCGGCCGAGAAAGCCGCGAAGGAACAGCAGGAGGGGGAGAGCCCATCAGAGGAGAGCGCGAAAGATCCGGTGAAGTCCACCACATAGAGGACAGGATCGACCTCATCCTCCCCGGTGAACGCCCGAACCAATCCCCATCACGCCTGACGAGGCTCGGCGGCTACTTTCTCATCCTCGCCATCGCCGTCGTGGTTTGCTATTCTGCCGCCCTTTAGTTAAGATATACGAAGAAATCGTTAAAAAGTGAGAAGGCATTGACCCCCGTAATCGGTGTAACGGCCACATTGAAAGAGGACGTCGACCAGGTCGCGGAGCGTCCGCTCGGGCATTTCGTGCGGGCGGATCTGGATTACGTCGCCGGTGTTGCCGAGGCTGGTGGGGCTCCGGTGGTGTTGCCGCCGTTGGGGGAGCGTCGGATGGCGGAGGCCGTGATCGGGGGCCTGGACGGCCTTCTCTTGAGCGGGGGGAGCGACCTCGACCCCGGCTACTACGGAGAGGACCCTCTGCCGGAGCTTGGTCCCACGATCCCCGAGCGGGACGCCTTCGAGGTCGCGCTGCTGGAGGCGGCGTTGGCGCGGGGGATACCCGTCTTCGGGATCTGCCGTGGATTGCAAGTCCTGAACGTCGTTCTCGGCGGAACTCTCTACCAGGACCTCCCCTCGCAGTTCGATGGAGGAGTGCTCAAGCACCGCCAGACCACGCCCAAGTGGCAGGCCACCCACGAGGTCGAGGTGCGGGACGGGTCTTACCTGGCCGAGGTTGCGGGACGGGGAATCGTGAAGGTCAACTCGTATCACCATCAGGGGATCAAAGACCTCGCGGACGGCCTGGTGGTCTCCGCCCGCTCTGCCGACGGGGTGGTAGAGGCCATCGAGGGGACGGACCTCTCGAACCGTTGGCTGGTCGGCGTCCAGTGGCACGCGGAGGCGATGCGCGGGGCCAGCCGGCAGCAGCGCGCCCTCTTCGAGGCCCACGTCTCCGCCGCCGAGCATCACGCCCGGCGCCAGGCCGCGGCATAGGCAGGGCCGCGCCGGAACCTCCCCAAACAGCCCCCGTCCGGGGACTGTTCGTGACCATCGAAGGGCTGGATTTCTCGGGCAAGTCCACGCTAGTACGCGCCCTGAAGGGCTCTCTTGCGGGTTCCGATACGCACTTTACGCGGGAGCCCGGCGGGACGCCGGTCGCCGAGAGAATCCGCGACATCCTGCTCGATCCCGACTCGGAGATGGACGCCTGGACGGAGGCATACCTCTATGCCGCGGCGCGGGCTGAGCACTCGCGGGCGGAGATTCTACCCCGCCTGGAGCGCGGGCAGCACGTGGTCTGCGAGCGGTACCTGGACTCCAGCCTCGCCTACCAGGGGTTCGGGAGGGGGCTCGGCATCGAGGCCGTGCGCGGGCTCAACTCCTACGCCGTCGAGGCCGTGATGCCCGACAGGACCTTCTACCTGCGCCTGGACTCCGAAGAACGCGAGAGGCGGGCCGCGACGCTCGGGGCCCCGCTGGACAGGAT
>JALZNL010000456.1 GCA_030857715.1 Actinomycetota bacterium
ATTGAGAACTTCCTGACGGAGCGCTACTGCCTCTACGCCGCGGACGGGAGGGGCAACGTCCGGCGGGGGGACATCCACCACCGGCTCTGGCCCCTGCGGCCGGCGGAAGTCGAGGTCGAGACGCTCCGGATGACCGGGCAGATCGGGGTCGCCCTGCCCGACACGCCACCGCTCTTGCACTTCTCCGAGAGGCTCGACGTGCTCGCCTGGCCCCCGAGAAAGTTGGAGTCTTGAAGATCGACGACGCCCGGCTCCTCCTGGTCACGGACCCGCGCCCGGACCTCGTCGCCCGCGTTGAAGCCGCCGTCCGCGGCGGGGTCGACGTGGTCCAACTGCGAGACAAGAAGGCTCCGAGGGAAGAGTTGCTCCCGCTCGCGGAGGAACTCAAGGAGGCGTGCGAGCGTGCCGGCGCCCTGTTCACCGCCAACGACGACGTGGAGCTCGCCCGCATCGTCGGGGCGGACGGCGTGCATCTCGGGGAGGACGACGATCCCACGTCGCACGCCCGGGGCGTCCTCGGCCCGGGCGCCGTGGTCGGACGCTCCGCCGGGGGCGTTGCGCAAGCCCTGGAGGCCGTCCGCGGGGGGGCGGATTACCTCGGCGTCGGGGCGGTCTACGCGACCCCGACAAAGCTCAAGGGGGAGGTGGCCGGACTCGGCCTGATCCGGGCCCTGGCCCGCGAAGACCTCCCCATCCCGTGGTTCGCCATCGGCGGCGTAACCCTCGAAACCGCCCTCGCCGTCGCCCGGGCGGGCTCTCCCGG
Organism: Actinomycetota bacterium; assembly: GCA_030857715.1. Next base: position 764 of record JALZNL010000456.1, read on the forward strand.
CTTCGCCGTCGTCCGCGCCGTCCTGGACGCCGAAGACCCGGAGAAGGCCGCCCGCGAACTGCGCGAACTGCTGGAATAGAGGCTCAAGGTCAAAACCTAAAACCTGGAACCTACACCGAAAGATATACTCCCCGGATGGTCGTCATCCCGAAAATCCTCGTCGCGTGAGGGCCGATCTCGTCTCGGGCATTCTGCCGGTGCGCCCCGACGGGCGGATGCTGTTGCTGCAGCGTCCGGCGGGGACGTGGGAGCCGCCTGCGGGGCGTCTGCGTCCCGGCGAGAGCTTCGAGTCGGGGGCGGTGCGGGAGCTTTACGAGGAGACCGGGATGCTCGTGGCGCCGCAGCGCATACTCGCGACCTGGGTGGGCGAGGCCCCGAGTGGTGGCACCCTGGCTGCCGTGACCTTTATAGGGCGGGCTGAGGGGGAAGAGGTGAGGCTCTCCGAGGAGCACCTCGACCACGGGTGGGTAACCGTGGACGAGTGGCTCGCGCTGCCGAGCTGGTGGAGCCCGGAGAACATCCGGCGCGTGGCCGGGCCCGTGGGGGTGCCGCGTCAGGCGTCCCTGCCAGAACCGGTGACGCCTGAGGGTGGGAACGGCCAGGACGATGCCGTTAATGCCCTCCTGGGGGCTGGGGTGGTTGTCGTGGATCTCGAAGGGCCCGTGCCGCGGGCGCTGCTCATGCGGCGCCGGAAGCCGCCCGTGGGGTTGTGGGAGAACCCCGGCGGGGTGCTGGAGCCCGGCGAGGATTTCGAGGCCTGCGCCCGGCGGGAGGCGTGGGAGGAGACGGGTGTGAAGATCGAAGGCCCCTTGCGGGCCTGGTGGACGAGGGTCGAGCCCTGGAAGGCACCCGACGACCCCGAGCTGTACGCCGGGGTCGGTTTCCTGGCGCGCCATCCGGGCGGTGAGGTCGAGCTCGAGGACGCTGCCCACGACGCCTGCCTGTGGGCCACCGAGGAGGAGTGGCGGGGCCTGCCCACCTGGTACACGGAGGGGGACTCGGACGCCCTGTGGGCTGAGGTCCGGGAGATGCGCCGGTGATCGAGCCGCAGGACCAGAGAGAAGGAGTGGAAACATCCACCGGCGGAAAGCCCGGCCGCGCGCGGTTCTTTGGTATAGCGCTGATGGCGTTCGCGGTCCTGATGTGGGTTGCGGCCCCGGCCGTGTTGCTCCTCCCCCTCTCTGGCGGACAGAAGGTGTGGGCGACTGCGGCGCTTCTCGTGGTGGGGGAGGTGGCGTTCTGGGTCTCGGCCGCCGTGCTAGGGCGGGAGGTGTTCCGCCGCTACCGGGGACGGCTGGACCCACGCCGGCTCTTCCGGGGGCGGGGGTGAACGAGTTCGACGTGATCCGTAAACTCTCGGGCCTGCTGCCGCCGGCGCCCCCGGAGGTTCTCGTGCCCATCGGCGACGATTGCGCCGTCCTTGAGATCGGGGGCAGGACGTGGGCCGCCGCCTCGGACATGCTCGTCTCGGGACGCCACTTCAAGGGGTGGGCCACGCCGGCTGACGTCGGGTACAAAGCGGTGGCCGTCAACGTCTCGGACGTGGCGGCGATGGGGGGGACCCCGCGGTTCGTCCTGGTCTCCGGCGCCGCGCCCGACCCGGAGACGGCCCTCGGCGTCTTCGAGGGCGTGGCGGAGGCTTGCAGGGAGTTCGGCGTCTACCCGCTCGGAGGCGACACCACCGGCGCCGAAGCCCTCACGGTGGACGTCGCCATCCTCGGGGAGCTCGAGGCGGCGCCCGTCCTGCGCTCGGGGGCGAGGCCCGGTGACCTGCTCGCCGTCACGGGCGAGCTCGGCGCCGCCGCGGCCGGGCTCCTCGCGCTGGAGGAGGAAAAAGACGGTTTCCAGAGGCTGAAGGCCAGGCATCTACGGCCACGGCCGAGGGTAGAGGCAGGCCGGGCGGCAGCCCGGCTTGGGGTGGGGGCCATGATCGACCTCTCAGACGGCCTCGCCTCCGACGTCCGCCGCGTCTGCGAAGCGAGCGGGGTCGGTTGCAGGGTGGACCTCGACCTCCTCCCCGTGCCGGAAGACACGCGCGAACTCGCGGTGTCCCTGGGGCGAGATCCCGGGGTGCTCGCCGCGACCGGCGGGGAAGACTACGAGCTCCTCGTCTCCGCCCCCGAACACGTCCTGAGGGCCCTCGCCGAAACTATCGAGGCACCCATAGCGGTCGTGGGGGAGGTTACGAGGATCGGCGTGGACTTCCAGCGTGGGGGCGACACGGTCAAGGACCTCTCCGGCTGGGACCACTTCGCTTGAGCGTTTCGGCCTGTCGGCACGCCGGCTTCCGGCTCCGTCGGTGATTGTCACAGCGGTGT
>JALZNL010000457.1 GCA_030857715.1 Actinomycetota bacterium
CTCCACGACCGCCTGGGTGAGCATCCCGGCGGGCATCCGCTCGTCGAGTGACCGCAGTATCCTCGACTCCTCGACGGCCGGGTGGAGCCCCGCGAGCGGGGGGGATTGCAGGGCGAGCACCCCGACAGCCCACACGAGCACCAGCGAGAGGGCCAGGCCCAAAGCGCCGCCGCCGAGGTTGTCCAGGGCCGCAGAGGCCGGGTTCGAGAGCCGGTTTCGCAGGGAGCCCCCGACGATGCGGGCCAGGATCTCCCCGAGCACCGCGAACGCCACGACGCTGATGAGCGTGACCCCCACGCCGTAGACCGGGTTGCCCCCGTTCGGCACCAGAGATTCAGCGATCCTGGACCCCACTGACGCCCCGACTACTACCCCCACGAGCGAGAAGACGCCCGCGAGAAACCCGGTGCGCACGCCGCGCAACACCGCCAGGAACACGAAGAGCGCAATAACTATGTCGAGCGCCACCATTTGCGGGATTCTACATGGTTGGCACGCTGCACACGGCAGCCTGTCAGCACACTCCGGCTTTGCCTCCGCTTTCAGCCCGCCTCCTTCGGAGGCTCTCAGCCATCACCGGCGAATCGTTGCCTGGGGCGTTGGACGAATCGCCCTCACCGAAGCCCGGGACCACCGAGCCACCCCTTCGACCGTAGGGGCGGGTTTCAAACCCGTCCGCGCCCGAAGAGAGGTACGAGAGAACCGGCATCTCTACCAACAACCGCACGACAAACGGGACCGGGCGAGCCCCGAACGGCCAAAAAGCTGAACCGCTGAAAGCGAGGCTGCAGGCCGAAGCGCGCCGAGAGCGGAGCCCGCAGGGCGCAGCGGGCTGACAAGCTGGCGTAGCCAGCGTGCTAACATCTCCGCATGAGAGCCGCCGAGTTTCTGCCGGAAGTACAGAAGACCCTCGAAGAGAGGGGTGAACCAGGCTACCGTCTGTCCCAGGCCTATTCCGCCCTGACGGTCTCCCTCGTCCGTGACTGGGAGGAGGCGACGAGCCTGCCGAAGGGCTTGCGCGACGCTTTGAACGAGGCCGCGCCCGCGGCTGTGCTGGACCTGCGCAACCTTTCCAGGGCGACGGATGGGACGAGGAAGTACCTCTTCCACACGCACGACGGGCACGCCATAGAGACGGTCATGATCCCGGAGAGGGGACGCCACACCGTCTGCATCTCGACGCAGGTGGGGTGCCCGATGGCGTGCAAGTTCTGCGCGACGGGGCTCATGGGCATCAAGCGGAACCTGAAGGCGCGCGAGATAGCCGAGCAGGTCCTCGTCGCCGCACGCGACATCGCGCCCGAGAGGGTCTCGAACGTCGTCGTCATGGGGATGGGCGAGCCGATGCTCAACTACAACGAGACCGTAAAGGCCCTGAGGGTCCTCAACGACGGGGAAGGCCTCGGGCTCGCCGCGCGGCACATCGCCGTATCCACGAGCGGTCTTATAGACAAGATCCGGCGCTTCGCCGACGAGCCGGAGCAGTTCCACCTGGCGATCTCGCTGCACACGCCTTTCGACGACGAGCGGGCCGAGATCATGCCGGTGGCCTCCCGGCACTCTATTGCCGAGCTCATGGACGCGGCCCGCTACTACGTGGACACGACCCGCCGCAAACTCTTCTTCGAGTACACGCTGCTGGCCGGCGTGAACGACCAGCCCCGCCACGTGGAGGCGCTGGCGAAGCTCCTGGACCACCCCCTGTACCACCTGAACCTCCTGCGGTTCAACTGGACGGACACCGGCTTCTCGGCGACGAGCAAGGGGGACGCGAAGGCGTTCTTGCGCTATGCGAGGGAGCTCGGGCTGTCGGCGACGTTGCGGCCGAGCCGGGGGCAGGACATCGACGCCGCCTGCGGCCAGCTCGCCGCGAAGGATTTGCGCGGCCGTCCCGCCATCCCGATGCTATCGAGGCCTTGAAGGACGAGCCTTCCGAGAGGCTAGATCCTCGGGCTAAGGTCGTGTGGAGGATCTCGGCCGCCCTGAACATGATCCCGCTGCTGGCGGCCGGCGGTTTCGGAAGTTTTGCCCTGCTCCGGTGGGCCGACGTCTCCGCGCTCTTTGGGATACTTCCCGCGCTCGCGGTGCTCGCTTTGGCGGTCTTCTCCGTTTTTGTCGCCCCGGGCGTGAGGTGGCGGCGGTGGCGGTACGAGATCCGGTCCGACGAGGTGGACCTGCAGCGCGGGGTCTGGTGGGTGAGCCGGACGCTGGTTCCGCTGGCCCGCATCCAGCACGTGGACACGCGGCAGGGCCCCCTGCAGCGGCGCTACGGGCTCTCCACGGTCGTCTTCCATACGGCGGCCGGTCCGAACCAGATCCCGGAGCTCTCCACCCCCATCGCCGCCGGAGTCCGCGACCGCATCGCGGACCTCGCCCGGGAGCAGGATGAACTCTGAAGCAGGGCCGCTCCTGCGCCTCCATCCCGCGGCGATGGTTATCGGGGCTCTCGGTACGATCCGGCGCTCCGTTAGCGCGACGATCCTGCCCGGGGTGGTCTTCCTGTTCAGCCAGGGGCTCAGCCCGTGGACCATTGCCCTGGTGCTGGCCGGGTTGGCCGTCGTTGCGGTGCTGGCAGCCGTCTGGGGTTTCCTCTCGTGGAGGGCCACGGCCTACGGGGTCGTCGGGGGATCCTTCCGCCTGCGCCAGGGCGTCTTCCAGAAGAGCGAGCGGACGATACCTCTGGAGCACGTCCAGTCCGTGGACACGGTGCAGGGGATAGTCCAGAGGGCCTTCGGCGTCTACGAGGTGCGCGTCGAGACGGCGGGCGGCGGGGCCTCCGAGCCCGACGCCTCGCTGCCGGCGCTCGGGCGCGGGGCGACGGAGGAACTGCGGCGCGGGATCGAGGGCGTCCGGAGGGAGCCGGTCGGCGCGGAAGAAACGTCCGGACCGGAGGTATTGCGGCGGCTTTCGACGAGGGACCTGCTCATCGCCGGCGCCACGAGCGGGCAGATAGGTGTCGCCCTCTCCCTGCTCGCCGTCGGCTCCCAGGTCTTCGACGAGTTCTTCTCGGAGGCTTTTTTCCGGAACCTCGTCGAGTCGCTGGCGCCGAACGCGCTGGTACTGGCC
>JALZNL010000458.1 GCA_030857715.1 Actinomycetota bacterium
AAAGTGCCCGCGCCTTCTACTTCGATCCTGGGCAAGAGAGTCCCCTTCTAGCTTTCAGCGGTCAGCCGTCAGCTTTCAGCTTGCAGATGCCGCATTGTAGCCCAGCGGCGGGTTTGGCTCTTTTCGTACAAGCGGCGCGTCCCCAAAGCCAGGCGGCGACGGACGTTTTCAGGCTGAAAGCTGATTGCTGATTGCTGAAAGCTACAGCAATCGTCTAAACTCTGCTTTCACGAAAGGGGGTTCGCTTGGATCACCGGCCGCCATCAATCAAGGTAGACAAACCCTGGGGCAGGTTCGAGCAGTACACGCACAATCTGCCTTCCACGGTCAAGATCATCACGGTAGCCCCTGGCGGCACGCTCTCCCGCCAGTACCACCGCCACCGCGACGAGCTGTGGGTGGTGCTCGACCCCGGCGCGCGTGTCGAGATGGACGGGGAGACCCTCTCGCCGGAGCCCGGGGAGAAGCTGTACATCCCCCGCGGGACGGTCCACAGGCTCTCCTCCGAAGGCAAGGAGCCGGTGAGGATACTCGAGATCTCCTTCGGCGAGTTCGACGAGGGGGACATCGTCCGCCTCGAAGACGTCTACGGACGCGTGGTCCAATGACCCGCACCGAGGGTGGGCGTTAGCGACGAGGGCGGTTCGCGCCGCCCCGAACGCCCCCCGCCGAGGTCCCGCAGGACCCGGGAACGACCCTCCCGCCCGGGCGCGCTGACGATCCTCGCCGCCCTCCTGCTCCTGGTACTGCTCGCCGTCGCGGCTGTCTTCTTGTGGCGCACGCTCGGCGAGGAGGTGCCGGGCGCCAGCGTCGCCAGGGACTCCGTAGACTCGGGCCGCGAGCCGAAGGTGAGCATCACGAACGGCCCCGGGGGCGTGAGCGTGGAAGGCAAGACCGACTCCGAAGCCGTGGAATACGAGGTCACGAGATACGCGGCGGCCGGAGACCCGGCCGCCGCCAGAAGCGCCGCCTCCAAGGTACCGGTGGACGTCTCGCGCGAGGGCTCGACGGTCACCCTGCAGACGGACGGCGGCGGGGAGACGGGGGCGAACTACTCCGTCGGGGTGCCGGCGGGTGGCGGCGTGGAGGTCGAGGCCGAAGAGGGGGACGTCGAGATCACGGGCCTCGACGGCGACGTCACGGTACGGGCCGAGTCCGGCGACGTTACGGTGCGGGACGCCGCCGGCGACGTTACCGTCGAGGCCGAGTCCGGCGACGTCGAGGTCGGCGGTATGAGGACCGACACCGGCAATTTGGAGCTGGTTGTCGGCTCCGGGGACGTTATTCTGGATGACCTGATCGTGGGCACCCTGGAGGCTGGCGTCGAAGCGGGCGACGTGACCCTCTCCGGCCGCTTCTCGGGCGAGGGCCGCGTCTCCGTGGGGACGGGCGACATCACGGCCAACCTCCCTTCAGGGGACGCCACGAAACTCGCCTTGCAGACCCTGGTCGGCAGTATCTCCCGCGAGCCTTCCGGTGGGAGTCAAAACGAGGAACAGGGCGACAACTAATGTCGCGCGCCAGGTACGGCGGCTCTCCGGAGGACTTCTGGGGCGCGCTCAGGGGCGTGTGGCTCGCGCCCGGTGAGTTCTTCGCCCGGCTGGACCCGGACGCCGGCTTCGTCAGGCCTACCGTCTTCGCCTCCATGGTCTTCTACCTCGACCTGGTGCTGGACGCCGCGTTGCAGGCGGTCTGGGTCCGGGATTTCAACGTGGGCCTCGTCTACGCGCTCTTCCTCGGCCTCGTGGTGGCCCTGGTGCTCGCACCGCTCCTCGTCGCGGGCCTGGCCGTGCTTGTGCAGGTGATCCACACCGGCGGACCCTCCCGCCGCGACTTCCGTCCTCTTTACCGACACCTCGCCTACGCGACAGGTATCGGCATCGTCCTCTGGATCCCCTTCGGCCCCCTCCTGGCCATCCCCTACGGCGCCTACGTCGCCACCAGGGCCGTGAAAACCGCCCTCGACACCGACGGCCGTCGGTCCGCCGCCGCGGCCCTCATCCCGCTGGTGGCGGTGCTGTTGATCCTGCTCCTACTCACGGGCCCGTCAGAAGCCTACGAACTGCTGATAAACCCGCCCGGGAGCTAGCGCTCGGCACGCCGCTTCGCGGCTTGTCAGCACGTCCCCTCCGGGGACTCTCAGCACGCCGTCTCCGACGGCTTTCAGCTTTTTTGGTTGGTGGCGCTACCTGTGGCCTCCGCCACGCCGCCCACGACTACGAGGCAAACGGAACCGGGCGGATTCCGAACGGTAAGAAGCTGACAAGCTGAGAGCGAGGGCCGTCGGCCCGAAGCGTGCTGAGAGCGGAGCCCCAAGGGCGCAGCGTGCTGACGAGCCGCCGTCAGGCGGCGGGCTGATTCAAGGCCAGCGCCGTGAGCAGCGCGGAGCCGCGGGGAAGCACCTTCTCGTCGAAGGCGAACTGGGGCGTGTGCAGGCCGGAGACGTCTCTGCCCACGCCGAGCCAGACGAAGGCGCCAGGGACCTTTTCCAGGAAATACGCGAAGTCTTCCGCGCCCATGGAGGGGTTCGCCAGCTCCTGCACGGATTCTTCGCCGAAGAGGCCTCCGGCTACTCTCAGGACATGGCCCGCGACTTCGGCGTTGTTCCTGGTGACGGGGTAGGAGAATGTGTAGTCGAGGTGGGCGTCGGCGCGCATGCCGCGGGCCACGCCCTGGGCTATGGCCTCGATCCTCTCCGGCATATTTTTGCGGAGGTCTTCGTTCAGGGTTCGGACCGTTCCGCCGAGGCGCGCCTTCTCCGGGATGACGTTGAAGGCGGTGCCGGCCCCGATCTCACCGACCGTCAGCACCGCAGGCTCGACCGGGTCCACCTCGCGGGAGACGACGGTCTGGAGGGCCGTGACGACGTGGGCGGCGATGACGACGGCGTCGGCGGAGAGGTGGGGCATCGCGCCGTGTCCCCCGGTGCCCCGGACCTCCATCTCGAAGGCGTCGGCGGCGGCCATGATCGCGCCCGCCTTGGTGGCCACGGTCCCGAAAGGCAACCCCGGCCAAAGATGCAGCGCGAAGATGGAGTCAAGCCCATCGGCCGCACCCTCCTCGAC
>JALZNL010000459.1 GCA_030857715.1 Actinomycetota bacterium
CAGTTCGCTAACAAGGCACTGTGGCCCTACGATTTTCGGGTCAGGCCGGTCGGGAGGGCAGCCACCGCTCACATTCTCGCAGTACGATTTTCTCGGAATGGTACCGTGTCCCCCGGGGCGGCGTAAAGGCACCTACGGGCAGGCCCAGAACGACAAGAAGCTGACAGGCTCAGAGCGAGGGCCAAAGGCCCGAAGCGTGCTGACGAGCCGCGAAGCGGCGTGCTAAAAGCGGAGGCGCAAGCAGCAGCGTGCCCTTACGTGGCGCGCAGGACGAGCAGGGCGAGGTCGTCGCGCGGGTAGCCCTCCTGGAACTCGAGGACGGCGTTCTTCAGCGTGCGGGCGAGGTCCGCGGCGTGTTCCCCAGCGTGCGCGCCGACGAACCGGTGGAGCCGCTCTTCGCCGAAAAAGCCGCCGTCCGGGTCGCGGGCTTCGGTGACGCCGTCGGTGTAGAAGACGACGGTCTCCCCCGGCATGAGGCGCGTGTGGGTGTCGTCGAGTTCGGCATCCGGGAAGACGCCGAGGGCGCGGCCGGGGCAGCTGATCTCCTCCACCGTTCCGTCGACGCGCACCAGGAGCGGCGGCGGGTGGCCGGCGCGCGAGACGGCGATGCCGACGCCGGGCGCGTCGTCCAGCGGCTCCAGGCGGGCGCAGGCCGCGGTGCAGAAGCGATCCTCGGGGAGCTGGCGGAGCATGGCCTCGTTCAGGCCGGAGAGGATCTCGGAGGGAAGGTCGTTGCTCATGGTGACGGCCCGGATGGTGTAGCGGGCCAGGGCGGTGACCGCCGCCGCCTCGGCCCCCTTGCCCTGCACGTCCCCGATGACGCACACCCACCCGTCCTCTACGGTGTTTATGACGTCGTAGAAGTCCCCGCCGACCTCGTTCGCCTCGCCCGCCGGCAGGTACTCCGCGCCGAGCTCCACGCCCGGTATCTCCGGCAGATGCGGGGGCAGGAGGCTCCTCTGGAGGACGCGGGCGATCTCGCTCCGGTCCCGGTAGAGGCGGGCGTTGTCCACGGCGAGCGCGCACCGGTAGGCGAGGTTCTCAGCGAGCAGGAGGTCGTCGTCGTCGTAGCGGCGGTCGGGAAGGGAGGAGACGAGCGTCATGGCGCCTAAAGTTCGGCCGCGCGCCAGAAGCGGCACGCTCATGAGAGAACGGGGTTCGAGTTGGCGCAGTATCTCCAGGTGCTCGCCGGCCCCGATCTCCTGCTCGTAGAGAGACCAGTCCGGGAGCCCGGGCAGCAGCACGGACCGCCCCGTCCTCAGCACCTCGGCTGTGCTGCCGGGGTCGTCCGCGCCGAAGGAGCGGACCTCCCGGAGCCTTCGCAGGAGGACCTCTTTCTCGGGGTCGGCATGGGCGACGGCGAGCTGGTGGACCCTGCCGTCCTCCTCCACTATGTCCAGCAGGCACCAGTCGGCCAGATCGGGGACCAACAGACGCGCCGCGCGCCGGAGCGTCTCCTCGTAGTCGAGGGAGGCCGAGAGCGCGGGACCTGCGGCGGCGAGCAGGGCCAGCCGGCGGCGGGCGTCGACAGCCTCGGCCCGGGCGAGCCGCTCGCGCACCAGGAGCAGGTCGCGCTCCTCTTCGACCCTCTTGCGCTCACTGATGTCCTCGATCACGGAGATGAAGTACCGGGGTTCGCCGGAGGCCTCTCGCACGAGCGAGACGGTCAGGTTCACCCAGACGAGGGAGCCGTCCTTTCTGACGTAGCGCTTCTCCGTGGAGTAGAGCTGGCTCTCTCCCCTCAGCACCGCCCGTGCCTGCTCGAGATCCGCCTCAACGTCGTCCGGGTGGGTGATGTCCGCAAAGGTTATTTCGAGCAGCTCGTCATGGGTGTAGCCGACGATCTCGCACAGGCGCCGATTGACCCTGAGCCAGCGGCCGTCGATCCCGACCTGGGCGGCGCCCACGGCGGCGTGCTCGAAGGTCGCCCTGAAGCGCTCCTCGCTCTCGCGCAGGACCTCCTCGATCCTCCGCCGCTCTGTGATGTCGTTCTGGACCCCGACGTAGTTGGTGAGCCGCCCCCCCTCGTCGTGGACGGGAGAGACGTAGAGCTCGTTCCAGAAGAGCGTCCCGTCCTTGCGGTAGTTCCGCAATACCACCCGGCACTCCCGCCCCTCCCGCAACGCCGCCCGGAGCTCGTCCAGCGCCGGCTGATCCCTCTCGTCCCCCTGCAAGAAACGGCAGTTACGCCCCATGACCTCATCCACCGCGTAGCCCGAGATCTTCTCGAAAGCCGGGTTGACGTAGACGATGGGGTTGTCCGGGAGCTTCGGGTCCGTGATGAGGATACCGTTCGAGCTCGCGGCCACCGCCCGATCAAGCAGGCGCCGCATCTGATCCGGGGCGGAGACCCCCGGAGCGTCGCGCCCGGCCGGTGAGAGAGGAGCGTCCAAGAACCGCATTCTACAGCCCTTCTCGCCGTCTTACCGCCATCCCGGCATCCCCCTAAACGTTAGAATCCGCTGGTTTCGGGGTATGCTAGAGTCTGAAATGGTAAGGTAGGCTACGAGAGGAGAACTACAGAGATGGCATACGAGCTACCGCAGTTGCCCTATGGCTACGACGCCCTGGAGCCCACGATAGACGAGCAGACCATGCACCTCCACCACGAAAAACACCACAACACCTACGTCACCAACCTCAACGCCGCCCTGGAGAAGCACCCCGAGGCCGACCCCGGCTCCGTGGAGGAGCTCCTCGCCAACATCGGCTCGGTCCCAGAGGACATAAGGACGGCGGTGCGCAACAACGCCGGTGGCCACTCCAACCACTCGATGTTCTGGCAGATCATGGGTCCCTCCGGGCAGGGCGGGGGCAGCCCGAGCGGGGAACTCGCCTCGGCCATAGACTCCTCGTTCGGCTCGTTCGATCAGTTCAAGGAGCAGTTCGGGTCGGCGGCGGCGCCTGGGGCTTTGTTCGGGAGCGGTTGGGCGTGGCTGATCGCGGACCCCGGCGGCTCGCTCTCGATAGAGACCACCCCGAACCAGGACTCGCCCTTGATGGAGGGCAAGACGCCCGTGATGGGGTTGGACGTGTGGGAGCACGCCTACTACCTCAACTACCAG
>JALZNL010000460.1 GCA_030857715.1 Actinomycetota bacterium
GACATAGACATCTCCTGGTCCCTGGGAGATCTGCGCCTGGACCTGCCGTGCCTGGCCTCGGCGCTCGACGCGGCCGTGGACCCTGCCACGGCCGGCATGATCGGGGACCTCGGCGGCCTCGCCGTCTTGAACCTCGAAGGCCTGCAGACCCGCTACGAGGACCCTGGCCCGGTCTTCGAGGAGATAGCGAGCCTGCCGGAGCACAAGGCCACCCGCGTCATGCAGGAGCTCTACTCCGAGCCCATCAAGGAAGAGCTCATCTTCCGCCGCGTCCAGGAGATAAAGGACCGCGGCGTCATAGCCGCCGCCTCCCTCACGCCCCAGCGCGTCGAGCGCTACCACCGGGCCGCCATAGAGGCGGGGCTCGACGTGCTCGTGATCCAGGGCACCGTCGTCTCCGCCGAACACGTCTCCCGCACGGTCGAACCTCTGAACCTCATGGAGTTCGTGCCGGCCCTGAACGTCCCCGTCGTCGTCGGCGGTTGCGCGAGCTACTCGACGGCCTTGCACCTCATGCGGACCGGGGCGGTCGGCGTGCTCGTGGGCGTGGGACCCGGCCGTATCTGCACGACCCGAGGCGTTATAGGGGTCGGGGTGCCGCAGGCGACCGCCGTCGCCGACGCCGCCGCCGCCAGGATGCGCCACTACTTGGAGACCGGCGAGTACGTCAACGTCATAGCGGACGGCGGGATGCGCACCGGGGGTGAGATCGCCAAGGCCATAACCTGCGGCGCCGACGCGGTCATGCTCGGCAGCGCCTTCGCGAAGGCCGAGGAGGCGCCCGGGCGGGGCTACTCCTGGGGCATGGCGACCTTCCACCCGACGCTGCCCAGGGGGACGCGCATCCAGACCAAGATCACGGGGAGCATGGAGGAGATCCTGGTCGGCCCGGCCCGCGAGAACGACGGCACCCTCAACCTCATGGGCGCGCTCAAGATGAGCATGGCGACCACCGGCTACCAGAACATCAAGGAGTTCCAGAAGGCCGAGGTGATGTTCGCGCCCTCGCTCGCCACGGAGGGCAAGACCGAACAGTCCGCCCAGCGCGTAGGCATGGGCAAGTAAGCCTTGATCCTGGTCCTCGACTTCGGCGGCCAATACTCCCAACTCATAGCCAGGCGCGTCCGCGAGTGCCGCGTCTTCTCCGAGCTGATCCCCTACGACACGCCGGTAGAGGAGATAGAGCGGCGGAACCCCGAAGGGATCATCCTCTCCGGCGGCCCGAACTCCGTCTACGGTGAGGGCGCCCCGCGCGTGGACGACGCCCTCTTCGACCTCGACGCGCCCATGCTCGGCATCTGCTACGGGATGCAGCACATGGCGCTCTCTTTAGGCGGAGAAGTGGGCGCCGTCCAGATAAGAGAGTACGGCCGCTCCGACCTGATCGTGACGGGCCACGACGGCCTCTTCGCCGGCACACCCGACGAGCAGAAAGCGTGGACCAGCCACGGCGACGCGGTCTTCGCCGCCCCGGACGGCTTCGAGGTGACGGCACAGACGCCGTCGGTCCCGATCATAGCCTTCGAGGAGCCGACGCTTCGCGGGGGGCGCTTCGGCGTCCAGTTTCACCCCGAGGTCCGGCACACCGAGTACGGGATGGAGATCCTCAAGAACTTCCTCTTCGAGGCGTGCGGCTGCAAGCCGGACTGGACGCCGGTCAACATCATCACCGACGCCGTCGGGCGCATAAGGGAGCAGGTCGGCGACAGGAAGGCCATCTGCGGCCTCTCCGGCGGGGTCGACTCGTCTACCGCCGCCATGCTCGTCCATCGGGCCATCGGGGACAACCTGACGTGCGTCTTCGTGGACCACGGGTTGTTGCGTCAGAACGAAGCCGAGCAGGTCGTCGAGGCGTTCGGGGAGAACTCCGAGGTGCCACTCGTCCACGTGAATTCCAAGGGGCGGTTCCTGGACAAGCTCGCCGGCGTTACGGACCCGGAGGCGAAGCGCAAGATCATCGGCGAAGAGTTCATCCGCACCTTCGAGGAGGAGGCCCGGCAGATAGAGGACGCCACCTTCCTCGTCCAGGGCACTCTATATAGCGACGTCATAGAGAGCGGCACCCGTGATGCGGCGAAGATAAAGAGCCACCACAACGTCGGCGGCCTGCCGGAGGTCATGGATCTGGATCTCGTCGAGCCCCTGCGGAACCTCTTCAAGGACGAGGTGCGGGTCGTCGCGGCGGAGCTCGGGATGCCCGAGCGGCTCGTGTGGCGCCAGCCGTTTCCCGGTCCCGGGCTCGCGATCCGTGTAATAGGCGACGTGACGGCGGAGAGGTTGGAGATCCTGCGCCGGGCCGACGCCGTGTTGCAGGAGGAGATCCGCTCGGCCGGCCTCTACCGCGACCTCTGGCAGAGCTTCGCCGTCCTGCCCGCCATCCACTCCGTCGGCGTCATGGGCGACGCACGTACCTACGCTTATCCAGTGGTGATAAGGGCCGTAACCTCGGACGACGCGATGACCGCGGACTGGGCCCGCCTACCCTACGACCTGCTCGAAAAGATAAGCAACCGCATCATCAACGAGGTGCCTGGCGTGAACCGTGTAGCCCTGGACATCACCAGCAAGCCCCCCGGGACCATAGAGTGGGAATGAGAAGGTTTCAGGCATCAGGAAAGGGGGCCCGGTTCGGGGCCCTTTCCCGTATAGCGTGGCGGCTGTGATTCAAGTAATTCTCCGGTAGATACAGCGGACGGCGGTACACCTCTCGCCCTGGCATCCAGTAACTGAAGCCTGATACCTGAAGCCCGATGCCCGAAACCTGTTTAACCCAGATTTAGCGCGGAGTTTACCTGACTGCAACTAAATCGCGGACGACATCCCCTATCATCCTGCCCTGAACGTCGAAGGACAGTCTTTTGTGGTCAGAGTTCAGGGAGGATGCGGGTTGAGTAGGATCTTGCGTGTGAGGTTCATTGTAGGGGCGGCCCTGGTGCTGGCCCTGTCGCTCGTGGTTGCCGCCTGCGGCGGCGGTGGCGGTGGCGGAGGAGACCAGGGCGGTGGCGGCGGCGAGGCGGTCTCCGGCGAGATCGCCATCGAGGGTTCCAGCACCGTACAGC
>JALZNL010000058.1 GCA_030857715.1 Actinomycetota bacterium
GAGGACCCGACACCGTGTACCTGTCCCGCCACCGCACCACCGCCGGCCCCCGCTGGGCGCTGGACGGACGCCACCTGCCGGAAGATTTCGCGCTCGGCCGGCTGCTCGAAGGACCCGCCGCGGAAGGCCACGCCTACCTCGAAGGCCTGGAGACCGGGGACGCCGCGGAAGATTCACTATTGCCCCCGGTCGAGCCCTACCAGGAGGTCTGGGCGAGCGGGGTCACCTATGAGCAGAGCCGCGAGGCCCGCGAGCTGGAATCGGCCGACGCGGACGCCTACGCGAGGGTCTACGGGGCGGACCGCCCGGAGCTTTTCTTCAAGGCGCACGGCTGGCGGGTCGTCGGACACGGAGATAACGTGCGCGTCCGGAAAGACAGCCGCTGGAACGTGCCGGAGCCGGAGCTCGTGCTCGTCCTGAACAGCCGGATGGAGACCCTCGGCTACACCGCCGGCAACGACGTCTCCTCCAGGGACATAGAGGGCGAGAACCCGCTCTACCTTCCGCAGGCCAAGGTCTACGACGGCTCGTGCGCCCTCGGCCCCGGCATCGTGCTCGTCGGCCCGGACGGGATGCGGGACCTCCCCATCCGGCTGCGCATCTCCAGGGACGGCCGCGTCGCCTTCGAAGGCGAGGTCTCCACTTCCAGGATGAAGCGCTCCTTCGAGGAACTCGCGGAGTACCTGGGCAGGGAGCTGACCCTGCCCTCAGGCGCCTTCCTGATGACGGGCACCGGCATCGTGCCCGAGGAAGAGTTCACGTTGACGCCGGGGGACCGGGTCGAGGTCTCCGTCGGGGAGCTCGTGCTGGAGAACGACGTGGCGGGTTGGCGGGGCATGGGATAAGACGCGCGGGAATCGGGTAGGAAAATGGCGAGCGTTTCACGACCGGAGTTGGAGGAAACCATGATCGAATCCCAGACCGAAGCCCTGAACTTTATCGGCGGCGAGTGGGTCCCCGCGGACTCGGGCGAGACATCCGAGGTGGTGAACCCCTCGAACCCGTCGGAGGTCCTCGGGACGACGCCGAAGTCGGACAGGGCCGAGACCGAGCGGGCCATAGAGGCGGCCACAAAGGCGCTTCCGGAATGGAAGGCAACGCTCCCGGCCTCCCGCGGCGCCATCTTGATGGAGGCCGCGAACATCATCGAGTCGCGCGAGGAAGATCTCGCCACGCTCATGGCCAGGGAGGCCGGCAAGCCGATGAAGGAGGCCCGCATGGAGGTCGGCCGCGCGGCGGCCATCTTCCGCTACTACGGCTCCGAGGGCTGGCGCCTCGACGGCATCTCGCCCCCCTCGGCCCGCCCCGGCGTGACCCACAGCTCCATGAGGGAGCCGCTCGGGGTCGTTGGCCTCATCACGCCGTGGAACTTCCCGCTGGCGATACCGGCGTGGAAGATGGCCCCGGCGCTTATCTGCGGCAACACCATCGTCATCAAGCCAGCCCCCAACGCCTCCCTGAACGCCGCCGCCCTCGTCGGCATCCTCTCGGAGGCGGGGCTCCCGGACGGGGTCGTCAACATGGTGACAGGCCCCGGCTCCACCGTGGGCGACACGCTCGTGACCGACCCGCGCGTCAAGGGCCTCTCCTTCACGGGCTCGACGGCGACGGGCCTCGGCATCCAGGGGCGGGCGGTAGGCAAGAAAGTGCAGTTGGAGATGGGCGGCAAGAATCCGTTCGTCGTCATGGAGGACGCCGACCTCTCCGACGCGGCGGCCAAGGTCTCTTTCTCCGCCTTCGGCTTCGCCGGCGAGAAGTGCACCGCCGCCAGCCGCGCCATCGTCGTCGAAGAGGTCTACGACGAGTTCGTCGAAAAACTCAAAAGCGCCACCGAGGCCATGAAGGTCGGCGACCCCATGGACGAAGACGTCGCCGTAGGCCCCGTCGTCAACAAGAGCCAGTACGACGGCATCCTGGCGGCGCTGGAGACAGCGAAGAGTGAGGGCCGCGTCGTCCTCGAAGGCGGGGCTACCGGCCCAGAGGACGAGGGCTACTTCATCTCGCCGGCCATCGTGGCGGACGTGGACAACTCCTCGGAGACGGCGCAGGAGGAGATCTTCGGCCCCGTGCTCGCGGTCATAAAGGCCCGCGACTTCGACCACGCCTTGGAGCTCGCGAACGACACGCGCTACGGCCTTACCGCGGGGATAGCGACGAAGTCCTTGCGTTACGCCTACGAGTTCATGGCCCGTTCGGAGGCGGGCCTCGTGAACGTGAACCTGCCGACGGCGGGCCTGGAGTTCCAGGTGCCGTTCGGGGGAAACAAGGAGTCGGGGGTCGGCGGGCGGGAGCAGGGCCCGGCGGCCCTGGACTTCTACTCGGCCTGGAAGACCGTCTCCGTCCTGCCGCTGTAGGCGGGGCCTGACGACAAGGGGAGGCGGATGGCGGGCAGAGGGTTGGCGAGGTTGGGCGGGATGTGCGGGCTGCTTTACGTGCTGCTGATGGTGCCAGCCTACGTCGTCGGGTATCCGGACGCGCCGACACCGAGTTCGGGGGCGGAGGAGGTGGTCGACTACTTCGGCGCCTCGCCCGGCACCTTCGTGCTGGCGAACGGCGTTATCACCGTCTTCTCCACCTTCTTCTTCCTGTGGTTCCTGGCTGCGTTGTACGGCGTGCTGCGCCGCGCCGAGGGCGAGGATGTGGGGCTCTCGTCGGCGGTGCTGGCGGGCGGGACGCTGTTCATGGCGCTCTCCTGCGCGGGGTACGCCGCCGAGATCATCCACCCGGCGGCTGCGCTGCGCTTCGAGAACTTCGCGCCCGGCGCCCAGCCCGCCTTCACGTCGCTGGCGCTCTCGGCGTGGCTGTACCACTTCTGCCAGGCGGGCGCCTCGGTGATGATCAGCGCGACCTCGCTCGTGGCCCTGGGGACGGGCGTGCTGCCGAGGTGGCTGGCTCTGGCGGGGCTCGTGGTCGCCTTGTTGACGCTCTTGCACTTCCTCTTGCCGCTACCTGGCGCCGTGGCGGGTCTCTTGTGGGTGGCGTCGGTCTCCGCGCTCATGCTGGTCGCTTCCGGGGGCGCGCCCAGGCGACCGGCCCGCTAGGTCCACGCCTCCCGACCGGGCGGAGAACGTTATAACAGCGGCTTTCAGGATTCTTGAGCCACCGGATCGGCATAGCGAACTTCAGGTTTTGTAGGGTTGTAGAGTGAGGACGCCGAGGACATGCTGCGCTCGCTGAGGCCAACCATGGTGGCGATGTCGGGCTCCAAGCCGCGTACCGTACCCCTAACGCCTGAAACCTTTCCGCAAGTCGCTGTAAGATGAGCATATGCGCGCGAGAGGTTTGACACACGTCAGCATAAGCGCCAGGGACCTGGAGGAGTCGATCCGGTTCTACACGGACTTCTTCGGGATGGAGGAGGTTCCCTCCCCCGACTTCTCCGGCCCGGTGAGTTGGCTGCGCGTTGGCGACCTCCAACTCCACCTCTTCCTGGACGAGGGCCCCGCGCCCGCCAGGCATCACTTCGCGTTCGACGTGGACGACTTCGAGGAGGCGTACAGGAAGGCGCAGGAGGCGGGGGTTCAGGTGGCGTCGGGCAACTACTCGACCGTGCGGGAATTGCCCGGTGGGGAGGCGCAGATGTACATAAAAGATCCGGCGGGGAACCTCGTCGAGATCAACGGCCGCGACGCCTCAGCACTCGACCCGGCGGTGGTCGGGGAGACGCGCAAGATCGGCGGCCCAGCGGACGCCGTCCTGTACATGGAACCGAGAGGAGAAGGGCGATGATCGACGAAAGCCTGAAGGCGTTCACCGAAGACTCGGCGCTGCCGGACAGGGCCATAAACGTGGAGGAGATCCCCTGGGTCCCGCAGGGCGAGAGGGTCTGGTTCAAGCCCTTACGGTTCGACCTGGCCACGGGGCGTTGGATCAACCTCCTCAAAGTCCAGGGCTCGGGAAAAGTCAACCGCCACCGCCACACCGGCGGCCAGGTGATGGGCTTCTGCACCAAAGGCTCCTGGCGCTACCTGGAGCGCGACTGGGTCGCGAGGCCCGGCACCCTCGTCTACGAACCGCCCGGCGACATACACACGTTAGTGGTGGACGAGGGCGTAGAGGAGATGCAGACCCTCTTCATCCTCGAAGGCACCGTCCAGTACCTCGACGACGATGACGGCCTGATCCACCAGGACGACGTCTTCTCCAAGCTCGAACGCTACACGAGGTTCTGCGAAGAGCAGGGCATCGAGCCCGTGGACCTGTGCTTCTGATGGGCGTCCTGGAAGACCTCAGGCTCGACGGCAAGGTCGCCCTCGTCACCGGCGCGGCCCGCGGCCTCGGGGCCGGCATGGCCGTCGGCCTCGCCGAAGCCGGCGCGGACGTGGTCGGCCTGGACGTGGCCCCGATGGAAGAGACCGGAGACGGAGTCGCCGCCACCGGCCGACGCTTCTACGCGATGAGCCGCAACCTCCTCGAAACCAAAGCCGAGGGCGCCGCGGAGATCGTGGCCAATTGCGTCTCCGAGCTCGGTCGGCTCGACATACTCGTCAACAACGCCGGCATCATCCGGCGAGGTGCGGCACTGGAGTTCGGCGAGGACGACTGGGAGAGCGTCATCCAGGTAAACCTCTCCGCGGCCTTCTACCTCTCCCAGGCCGCGGCCAGACGATTCGTCGAGCAGGGCGACGGAGGAAAGATAATCAACACGGCTTCCGTCCTCTCCTACGAAGGTGGCATAACCGTCCCCTCCTACGCCGCCTCCAAAGCGGGCATCGCAAACCTGACGCGGGCTTTGGCCAACGAGTGGGCGCCGCTCGGCATAAACGTCAACGCCGTGGCGCCGAGCTACTACACGACGGAACTGACGGGCGCCATAAGGGAGAACGAGGAGCGGAGCACGGCGCTCTTGGCGCGGATACCTGCGGGGCGCTACGGGGAGCCGGAGGACCTCAAGGGGGCGGTGGTGCTGCTGTCGTCCGCTGCGGGTGACTTCATCCACGGCTCGGTGCTGCCCGTAGACGGAGGTTGGCTGGGGCGTTGAGGTCGGCTTACGCCTTCTTCACGTAGTTTACGTCTTCCACGCCTTCGAAGTCCGAGTCCTGGGTCCAGAGGGTGGCGTCGTGTTCGCGTGCCGTGGCAAGGATGACGCTGTCCGCCATCGGCAGCTTTGTTTCGGAGGAGATCTTCGCCGCCGCGAGCGCGAGTTCAGGGCTCAACGCCACCACGAGTCCCTGCTGCATCGCTGCCACCACCTCCAAAGCCGCCTCTTCGCCGTCCGGTTCGACGAGCAACCGCTTGAATACCTCGTACAAGGTGATCGAGGGTACCACCAAACTCCCCGTATCCTCCACGACGGACGCGAAAAAATCCGCGTTCGGGCCGTCGGCGAAGTACTCGATCCAACCGGACGAATCGACTACGTTCGCCAAGAAGCCGCGAGAAGACGAAGGCTCACAGTTCCCGGTCCGGCCCGCGCTCTATGGTCGGGTCCACCCCGCGTAGCCGCCCCCGCATCTCCACCATCGGACGGATCGGGATCAGCTCGATCCTCTCTCCGTACCGGATCACGGCCACCTTCTGCCCCGGCCTGATGCCAGCCGCCTCCCGTACATCTTTGGGTATCACGACTTGAAATTTGGGCGAAACGGTAACCGTTTTCATACGATTATCCTATCGATCGCTTCGTTGTAGTACACACGGCCAGTCTATCATTCGACGTTACCGGCCGGACTTCAATCCGTCACATCGAGACGCCGAGCAGACCCCGGGTAAACTGGAAGTCCGTGTTGCCCGCCTCGAAGAGCCTGGGCGCGTACTCACGGGAGGCTACGGCGGCGACGGTCTCCAGGGTCTTCTCCGTCCACGTATCCGGGGCGCCGTCCAGGAGGGTGTCGAGGTCGTCGGCGTGGTTGCGGATGGTTTCGGGGTCCGAGGAGGCCTGCACCAGCGGGATCATGCGGTGCGCCTGCAAAGGCCGCCCGGCGACGTGGGCCACCATCAACTCCACGCCCGTCGCCCCAAGCCCCGTGGCCGTCTCGATCCAGTGGTCCGTGGGCGCCTCCATCACATGAAAGCCCGGCTTCCCGAATGCCTGCCCGTAGGCCAGGGTGTTCTTGACGGGACGATCCCCGAGAACGGCGTCCAGGTAGACCTCGGAGCCGAGCACAGCCGCCGTCTCCGGGACGACGACCGCGCCGCCCGCGCCGACGACGGCGAGCGTCGTCTCCGCCAGGCTCCGCGCCACCTCGTCCGGCAAGGGGCCGGAGGCGTGGAGGCCGAGCCGCAGGGCGCCGGGCCCGGCGGTCTCGTACTCCAGGTCCCCGGAGGCCTCCAGGGCCTCGGAGAACCAGGTTTCGACCTTCTGGACCACGCTCTCGATGCCGCCGTCCAGTTGGACGCTGGCCCAGCCGAATCGGTCGCGGTCGAGGCCGCGCTCGGCGAGGCGGTTCTCGAAATAGTCGTTGTGAGTCTTCTCGCAGCCGTGCTCCAGGAGGAGGGCGAGCCTGACGGTCGGGTTGGCGAGGTAGCCGAGCACCGTGCGGGAGTAGATGGCCTCGGCGGAGCCGGCGGAGACGCCGCAGCCCTCCGTGTGCGGGAGGGCGACGAAGCGGGTCACCTTGTCTTGTGTGGCGCCCCGTTCGTTCAGGCGATTGGCTATGCGGCGTGCGATCTGACCCGAGCACAAACTCGTCGGCATCACGAGCCCGACCTGATCCGTGACAAGGCCACGCCCCGTCCTTATCGCCTGGAACGAGAACTCCACGTCCGGGACATCACCCTTTACGGGCAGAGGCTCGCCGTCTGGCTCGGGGGTGTTCTCCAGTGCCTCCAGCTTCTCCGGCCCCGTCTGTTTCCAGTCGCGCCAGATGGAGACCTGGGCGTGTCCGGCCCGTTCCCCGACGGTCTTCTCGCCCGAGGCCGCGGTGATGGTCCGCTCGAACATCTCCCGTCCGAGCTCGTCCATCGGGACGCCGTCGAGGTAGGCGCCGGCGTTGACGTCCATATCTTTGGAGAGGAGTTCGTAGCGGCCCGTAGTGGTGACGACCTTTATCGTCGGGACGAAGGGGAAGTTGGTGATGGAGCCGTTGCCTGTGGTAAAGAAGATCATGTTCGCACCAGACGCGACCTGCCCCGCCACGCTCTCCAGGTCGTTGCCCGGACTGTCCATGAAGTAGAAGCCGCCCCCGCGCATGGGCTCCGCATACTCTATGACACGGTCTATCCGTACTTCGGGGTCCTTCTTCCTCGCGGCCCCGATGGATTTTATGGAGATGTTGTAGAGCCCGCGGAAGTTGTTGCCGCCGGAAGGATTGTCCTCCGCTGTGTGCCCGTGCCAGCCTACCCGCTCCTTGAACCGCTCCACAGCCCCGAGGAAACGCCTCGCCGTCTCCGCGTCCTTGACGTTCTTCAAGACGTAGCGCTCGGCTCCTATGAGCTCGTCCGTCTCGGCCAGGTTCGCAGCCCCGCCGTTCCGCACGACCTCCCTGGAGACCCACCCGACGAGCGGGTTGGCCGAGACGCCCGAGAAGGCGTCGGACCCGCCGCACTGCAACCCTATCTTCAGCTCCGAGAGCGGCTCCTCCGCGCGCCGGGCGGCGTTCACGTCCTCCATCCATTCCATAACCTGGGCTTTGGCCCGTTCCAGGTCCGCCCGGAAGCTCCCCTCCAGGCTCATGAACTCGTGCGGCACCTCTTCCAGCGGATAGCCGTGCTCCTCGGCGTAGCGGCGCAGAGCCCCGTTCGCGACGGCGCCCTCGTCGCCGCCGTCGATGGCCAGCACCGCCCCGACGTTGGGGTTGACCATGAAGCCGCTCAAAGTGCGAAGGAGCAGGTCGAGGTTGTTCGGCGTCCGGCCTTCTCCCCCCTCGGTGTGGGCGACGCAGACGATGCCGTCCACGTTCTCGTAGGCGTCCGACAGGCCGTTCAACTCCCACTCCAGCGCCCTCACGAAACCCGTGAGCCGCGAGTTGACGCCGAGCACGACAACGTAGTTGCGCGTCCCGACGCCCCGCCCCCCGCCGCGCCGGTAGCCCATAAAGGCACGGGGCTCTTCGTACGGCGGCACCTGTTCGCCCGGACGAAAACCCTCCTCGTCCAGGACGTAGGGCTCGAGCTCGGCGTCCTGGAAGTTGGGTTCGTCGGGAAGGTCCAGACCGGTCTTGCGGTAGCCTCCCGGCACCCTTCCCCCGCCCTGGTCCGAGGTTCCCTCCGGGTCTTCGCCCTCGCGCCGTCCGGAGGGAGCATCGAAGCGTTCGCGCAGGACGCGCAGGATCTTCTCGTTGCAAGCATACTCCCCGGGAGATATATCCACGAGCGCGCGTCCGAACGGCAGGCCCCAGGAGAGGAGATCTTCGTCCTTACGGATTTCCTCTACGGCGAAGCGGTGGCCTTCGAGGACGGTGTGGGGCACCTCGAACTCGGAGCCTTCGTAGGAGAAGCGGGTCCCAGTCTCCAGACGACGGGTCGCTATGGCGACGTTGTCCCCAGGCGCGGGCAGCCTGCCAACCTCATCGAAGTCCCTGATTTGCTCCGTCATCGAAATACCGCCTCCCATCGCTTCCCACCGGGGCTCTTCGGACCCTCTCCCAGTTTATCCTAGCGCTCCCCGCACGGACGGTGGCCGCCCGGCCGCATGAGGAGCCCCCTCTGTTGGGACAGAGTTTCGGGAAACGGAGCACGATAAATCCGCGCCCCTCTCCGAGCCAGGAGGCGTGTCCCTCATCTCCAGGCCGGCCCTCTCTCCGTGCTATGGTGTTGGGCCGTAACCGGGTTGTGGAGGAGGAGAGATGGAAGTAAGAGCCGCGGTCGCCTTCGAGGCGGAGAAGCCGTTGAGCATCGAGACCGTCGAGTTGGAAGGCCCAAAGGAGGGCGAGGTCCTGGTGGAGGTGAAGGCCACAGGGGTGTGCCACACGGACGCGTACACGCTCTCCGGGGCCGACCCGGAGGGGCTGTTCCCCACCGTGATGGGCCACGAGGGGGCGGGCGTCGTCGTGGAGGTTGGTCCTGGGGTGAAAAGCCTCAAGGAAGGCGACCACGTCATCCCGCTCTACACCCCGGAGTGCCGGGAGTGCGAGTACTGTTTGAACCCGAAGACCAACCTGTGCCAGGCCATCCGGACGACGCAGGGGCGCGGCGTCATGCCGGACGGGACTAGCCGGCTCTCGCTCAACGGGGAAGGGCTCTACCACTACATGGGCACCTCGACGTTCGCCAACTACACCGTGCTGCCCGAGATCGCGGCGGCCAGGATCCGCGAGGACGCCCCCTTCGACAAGGTCTGCTACATCGGCTGCGGCGTGACGACCGGCATTGGGGCCGTGGTCTACACCGCCGGCGTCGAGGCCGGCTCCAACGTCGTCGTCTTCGGCCTCGGGGGCATCGGCCTGAACGTCGTGCAGGGCGCCCGCATGGTCGGGGCGGACAAGATCGTGGGCGTTGACCTCAACCCGGCCAAGAAGGCGATAGCCGAGCGTTACGGGATGACCCACTTCGTCAACCCGAACGAGGTCGAGGGGGACCTGGTTCCCTACCTCGTGGACCTGACCGGCGGCGGGGCGGACTACTCCTTCGAGTGCATCGGCAACGTCAACGTGATGCGTCAGGCCTTGGAGTGCGCCCACAAGGGTTGGGGGCAGTCCGTCATCATCGGGGTGGCGGGAA
>JALZNL010000461.1 GCA_030857715.1 Actinomycetota bacterium
CACGGTCTGGAGTGGGTCCACCCGCCCGCCCCGCTCGCCCACCCCTTCGACGACGGCACCGCCGCCGTCCTCGAACGCTCGACGGAAAGGACCGGCGCCACGCTGGGCCGCGACGCGGAGGCCTACAAAAACCTGATGAATCCCCTGTCCGAGGACGCCCGGCGCATACAGGCGTCGCTTACCGGATCTCTCCGGGCGCCGCGCCACCCGCTCGCCCTGACGTCCGCCGGCCTGCGGTCTCTGGGTTCCGCAAGGGGGTTCGCGGAAGCCGCGTTCGAGGGCGAGAAGGCCCGCGCGCTCTTTGCGGGCAACGCCGCCCACTCGTTCCTGCCGCTCGAGAAACGGCCGAGCGCCCTCTTCGGGCTCGTGCTCGGGGCGCTCGGGCACGCCTTCGGCTGGCCTCTGCCAAAAGGTGGGTCCCAGAGCATAGCCGACGCCCTCGCCTCCTACCTGATCTCTCTGGGGGGTGAGATCTTCACCGGCGTCAGGGTCCGCTCGGTGGACGATGTGCCGAAGACCCGGACGGTCCTCTTCGACGTCACGCCGCGCCAGCTTCTGGACATCGCCGGGGAGCACTTCACCGAACGGTACGGGGGCGCCCTCAAGCGCTACCGCTACGGCCCCGGCGTCTTCAAAGTAGACCTCGCGCTCGACGGCCCGATCCCGTGGACGGCCGAAGAGAGCCTGCGGGCCGGCACCGTTCACCTCGGCGGCACGCTGGATGAGATCTCCGCCGGCGAGGCCGCCGTAGCGCGCGGGGAGCACCCCGAGAGGCCGTTCGTCCTGCTCGCCCAGCAGAGCCTCTTCGACCCGACGCGCGCCCCCGAAGGCAAGCACACCGTATGGGCCTACTGCCACGTCCCAAACGGATCGACCTTCGACATGACGGAGAGGATAGAGGCGCAAATAGAGCGCTTCGCCCCCGGTTTTAGGGATCGCATTCTGGCCCGGAGCGCCTGGGGACCCGCTGACCTCGAACGGTGGAACGCCAACCTGGTCGGGGGTGACATAAACGGCGGCCTCATGGACGTGAGGCAACTCTTCGCCAGGCCCATGATAAGGCCGAACCCGTACTCGACCTCGGCCCCTGGCCTCTATCTATGCTCGTCCTCGACCCCGCCAGGGGGCGCCGTGCACGGCCTGTGCGGCTTCATGGCCGCCCGCTCCGCCCTGCGCTACCTGAAGACGTAGGGTCGAGCCCGTGACGGACGCCCGCTCTCCGAACGTTGGGAACCAGGAGAACCCGGTCTCTCCGGCCATCAGAAGGTCCGTTGCATGGCTCGCCTGGTCGCTCGGCGGTCTCGCCGTGGTCATGTTCGCCGCAGGCGTCGCGTTTGCCCTGTTGTCGTCGTTCGTTGGGGGCGCGGGGCTTTCCGGAGACTTTTTGATCTTCGTGCCCTTCCTCGCCTTCCCCGTGGTCGGGGCCTTGATCGCCTCGAAGCGTCCCGAGAATTCTATAGGTTGGATCTGCCTGGCCGCCGGCCTCTTCTGGATGCTAATAGTTCTAGGAGAAGGTTCGGATGCCTACTGGCGCGCGACGGACCCCGGCTGGGCGCGGTCCATGGTGACGCTCGACGCTTTAACATTCTGGAGTTGGGTTCCACCCGTGGGGCTGCTCGGCATATACATGATCCTGCTGTTCCCCGACGGGAAGCTGCCATCGAGGAGGTGGCGTCCCTTTGCCTGGTTCGCCGGGGCGGTGATAGCCCTGATCTCCGTCGGCTTCATCTTCGTTCCCGGGCCACTGGAGGGCCACGAGGGGGTACAGAACCCGTTCGGGCTGGAGTGGCTTGCCTGGCTGGCGGACGTGGCGGTATTCGTCATATTGATGCTCCCCCTGTGCATCCTCGCTTCGGCCTTCAGTCTGGTGCTGCGTTATCGGCGCTCCGGCGGAGAGGTGCGCGAGCAGATCAAGTGGCTCGCCTTCGCCGCCTCGCTGGTGGGCCTGGTGTACTTCGGGAACCTGGTCAGCCAGCTAGTGTTCGCGCCGGCTTCTCTTGCCGAAGATGCGGCGGCGCCGCTCTGGGTCGAGATCTCACGGAGTATGCTCCTGCTGAGCTACGCGGGGGTTCCCGTGGCCGTGGGCTTCGCCATCCTGCGCCATCGCCTCTACGACATAGACGTCATCATCAACCGCGCCCTGGTGTACACCACGCTAACCGCCAGTCTGGCGGCGATTTACGTGGGGAGCGTCGTGGTGCTCCAGGCGTCGTTCCGCGCGCTGACGGGACAGGATACGCAGCTCGCGGTCGTGGCTTCTACCCTGGCTATAGCCGCACTGTTCAGCCCGTTTCGCCGCCGCATACACGCGTTCATAGACCGTCGCTTCTACCGCAAGAAATACGATGCGCGTAAGACCCTCGACTCATTCTCGGCGAAGCTGCGCGAGGAGACGGACCTGGACGCGCTGGGCGGCGAGTTACTCGCGGTAGTAGGGGCGACGGTGGCGCCCGTGCATGCCTCGATGTGGCTCAGAGAACGAGAAGGACCGCGATGAAGGCTCGCAACCTCGCCTGGGTGGGGTGGACCCTCACGATCTCGCTCGTGGCGGGCGCGCTCGTCCTCGGTTTGGCGAACCGTCCGGAGGCACCCCTCTACGAGGTCACGTCGACGATCATCACCCCGACCTTCGCAACTTTAGGCGCCCTGATCGCCTCCAGGCGTCCCGGCAACGTTATAGGTTGGATCTTCCTCGCCTCCGGCGCCCTCGGCGGTGTGAACATGTTCTCCGGGCAGTACGCGAGCGTGGCGCTCGCCCCGGACGGTCCGACGCTGCCCGGGGGCGCCCTCGCGGCGTGGTCCGCCATCCTGGCCCAGAGCTCGTTCTCGGTCTCCATCCTGTTCCTCGTATTGCTGTTCCCCGACGGGATGTTGCCCTCGCGCCGCTGGCGACCGCTGGCCTGGGCCATCGGGACGTTTATCGCGGTCTCTCTGGTCATCGTCGCGTTGAGCCCCGGCCCTCTTCCAGACTTCCCCTCCGCCAGTAACCCGTTCGGCGTCGAGGCAGCGATGCCGCCCGGATCGGTCCTGGCCGCCGGAGGGCTCGTCC
>JALZNL010000462.1 GCA_030857715.1 Actinomycetota bacterium
ACGAACTGGTAGGTGTGTATCCTGATGTCGGGGTTGGCGGTGAAGTGTAGGTACGCCTCCTTCTCGTCCATACCATGCTCCTCGGTAAGCCACCGCATCATGCCGATGAACGCACCGTTGAGCGCCCGCTCCATGCTCCCTGTATTGCGAGCCGAGTCCACCTGTATCAGGCTCTCGGGCGTCTCGATGCGCAGCACGCCGGGCACCCGCTTCTGCTCCAACACGTGGCAGCGGGCTAGGGTGTCGGCGGCGGTCTCATCCGCGAGACCCGTGTACTCGGAGTCGCCCTGGGCGGCGTGGGCGTCTCCGAAGAAGAGAAGACCGCCGTCGTGGTAGGTGTTCATCATGATCTTGTTGCCCTTGCGCACGTCGCGGCAGTCTATGTTCCCGCCCCAGGGTCCCTGGCTTACCAAAGTGTTCTCTATCCCGCGTTCCGGCGCGGTGACGATAGTGCCCAGGAAGGGACGCAGTGGATAGGTGACCTCCCGGTTGACGTTGAAGGTGCCGGTACCGTCGGAGGTCGTGCCGCTCGGACCGGGATGGTGGTGGGTGATGCGCGAGTAGGGCTGCTGAAGCTCGGGGAACGCGGCGTTGCCCGCAAGGTTGCCGAAGTCCGGGGCGAAGCCCGTCCAGCCTCGCTCGCTGGGGATTATGTCCTCTATCTCCAGCACAAGCAGGTCGCCGGCCTTGCAACCCTCGACGTGGATCGGCCCGGCCACGGGGTTAACCTTCCAGAACTGGTGCCTGAGGAATGGCAACTGCTCGGCGGTGGGCAGGACCTCCTCGGAGTCGATCTTGCCGAAGAAGTTGTCCTGGGTCTCTATAAGGAAAGTCTCGCCCGGCTCGACCCGGAGCGCCGGTTCGAGCTGCGCTCCGAACTCGGTCAGGGTCGCGTCCTCACGACGGATCCTCTTCTCCACTGCTCGTTCCATAGAATTATCCTCCGGTCCTCGGCGTCTTTCTCTACCTCATCTTTGCTACCCAGAAGTGACGCTCGTCGGAGGTGCTCGCGGTGTGATGCTCTCATCCAGGGTGGAGGCCGACGAGCGGGACATTGAGGGTCTAGACGAAGTCACCGGGTCCAGTCGATCACAATCTTGCCCTCGGTCGCTTTGTCCGCCGCGCGTAAGGCTTCTTCCGACTCATCTCCTCTGAACCTGCGGGTCACTATCTTCTCCAGGGACTCCGCCCTCTTCTCCGCGAGACGCGCCACGCCTTCGTACTCGCCGAGCTCGTAGACCCAGGACCCCATCAGGGTGAGCCCTTTGCGCCACAGCTGCGCGGGATCGAAGGTCCACGGAGCGGTGGCGGCCAGCACCAGCATCCTGCCCTTGGGCCTGAGGACGTCCAGCGCCTCCGACTGCGCGCGCGGATTTCCTGAACAGTCGACGGATGCCTCCGCACCTCGCCCTTGCGTTATCTCCATTACCGCCGTCTTCGTGTCCGATGCCGTGGGATCTATGGTCCAGGCGGCCCCCAGGCTCTCGGCGAGGTCGCGCCGACCCTTCACCGGATCCACGGCCACGACGTCCGCGCCATCGCTGGCGGCTACCACCACCGCGCAGCACCCGACCGGCCCCAGCCCGAACACCACGACCACGTCTCCGCCGTCGAACCCCAGCTTCCTGATCCCGGAGAAGGCCGTCCCGAAGTTGCAGGCCATCAGGGTTCCCACCTCGTCGCTCAGGCTGTCGGGTAAAGGGAGACAGATCGCGGCGGGCGCGGTCACGATCTCGGCGTCCGCGCCGTCGACGTGGTTGCCCAGCGTCCGCCGATCGGGACAAAACATGGGCTCGCCCATCCTGCAGTATCCGCAACTGCCGCAGCCGTAATGCTGGTAGACGACGACCCGGGTTCCCGGGACCAATCCCTCCACCCCGGGGCCGACTTCTTCGACGACACCCACCGCTTCGTGACCTGCTACCCGATTCGAGCGCTCCCCGATTTTTTCGGCGGTCTGCCGGTATATGTGAAGGTCGCTCCCGCATACGGCCGACATCGTCGAGCGCACCACCGCCCATCCGTCCCGAGCTTCGGGTTGGGGCAAGGTGGCCAGTTCCGCCCGGCGATCTCCCAAGATGCGTAGACCCTTCACTACTTGTTGCCTCCTGAATGTTGCGGAAAGTTATCAGACTCCGTGTTCTCGCGCGCGGCCCCCGAGCGTGCCTAGCCCGCCACGTGTCGAACCGTCTCGTGCATCAGCTCACGCATCTGCGGGTAGGTCTTGACGTACTTGTCCACGTAGAACCTGTATTCCTCGTGTCTCGAGGGGTCCGGCTCTATCCGCCGCTCGACGTGGACCATGTTGCGTGCCGCCTCACGAACATCCGGGTAGATCCCCGCGCCCACCGCCGCGAGGATCGCCGATCCCAGGGCCGGGGCGTCGCCCACCCTGGTGAAGGAGATCGGCACGTTCGCGACGTCGGCGTGGATCTGCATCCAGAGGTCGCTCTTGGTGGCACCGCCGGCGGCGACTATCTCTCTGGGCTCGAAATCGTGCTCGCGCATGGTGCGGAAGATGTGCTCGGTGCCGTAGCACACGCCCTCGATGATCGCGCGGAAGACGTGCTCCTCGCCGTGGCTCAAGGAGAGGCCCCAGAGCATGCCGCGGGCCAGGGGATCGGTGTAGGGCGTACGGTTGCCCTGGAAGTAGTCGATCAGCACCAGCCCCTCGGAGCCGGGCGGCACCTCATCGGCCCACTCGTTCAGCACCTCATAGATGTCCACACCTCGGCGTTGGGCCTCCTCGGTGGCGCCCTTGGCGAAGCGGTTCTTGAACCAGGCGACGATGGAGCCGGTCGAGACCTGCCCGCCCTCGACGGTGTACTGGCCGGGGACCACGCAGTCGGTAAACGCGCCGAAGAAGCCCTGGCCGTGGATAGGAGCGGCCACCTGACCGAGGATCACGTGCGACGATCCGGTGATGAGGGCTATCTTGCCGGGATCGACGACCCCGAGCCCCACCATCGCCACGAAGGCGTCGATGCCGCCTTCGGCCACGGGCGTGCCCTCCTTCAGGCCCAACTCCTCGGCCGCCTCCCGG
>JALZNL010000463.1 GCA_030857715.1 Actinomycetota bacterium
GTCCCGGCCTGCATCGGGGTCAAGCTCGGCCGCCCCGACAACCTCGTCGTCGGCGTCGTCGGGGACTACTCGTTCCAGTTCCTGATGGAGGAGATAGCCGTCGCGGTGCAGTACAAGATTCCCTACGTGCTCGTCATGCTCAACAACGCGTACATGGGCCTGATCCGTCAGGGCGAACTCAAGTACGACATGAACTACGCGGTGGACATCGGCTACGAAGGCCCCGAGAGCGAGTACGGCATAGACAACGTCATGGTCATGGAGGCGATGGGTGCCACGGGCCGCAGGGTAAGGGAGCCGGACGATATACAGGACGCTCTCGACTGGGCGGCGAGGACCAGCGAGGAGCGGCGGGTTCCGGTGCTCGTGGAGATCATGTGCGAGCGCGAGGTAAACGCCGCGATGGGCCTCTCCATAGACAAGATCAACGAGTACGAGCCCATCCTCGACGGCGCCCGCGAGACCGCCGGCCAGGTCGTGGGCGGGGTCCCTGACAGGGACTGATCGCCGGGACCTGTAAGCAAGGTCCCGGCGGGGGGCGCCCGCATGGATTAGAGTGCCGTCATGGAGAAAGAACTAAGAGAGATTCTGGAGGCCGGGCTCGCCGCGGCCGACCCGAAAGACGCCGTCCTGCGCTCGGTGCGCCTCGAAGGCGACGCCGTCCTCGCCGGAGACGCGCGCTTCGAGCCGGAGAGGATATTCGTGGTCGCGGCCGGCAAGGCCGCGGGGGCGATGGCCCGGGCCGCGCAAGAGCTGTTCGATGGACGCGTCGAGGCCGGGATCGTGGTCACCAAGGACGGCCACGACGCCGGCCCGGAAGGCTTCGAGGCGGTCTTCGCCTCCCACCCCGAACCCGACGAGGGGGGCGTGGAGGCGGCGAGGAAGGTGCGGGAGCTCGCGGAGTCCCTGGAAGAGGGTGATCTGCTCGTCGCCATGATCTCCGGCGGGGCCTCGGCGCTGCTCGCGGACCCGGCGCCGCCCATCAAGATCGGGGACCTGAAAAGGCTCACGCAGGACCTCCTCAAGAGCGGGGCGGATATCGGGGAGATCAACACGGTCCGCAAGCACGTCTCGGTCCTGAAAGGCGGCGGCCTCGCCCGCCTCGCCGCCCCCGCGAAGGTTCTCGCCCTCCTCCTCTCGGACGTGGTCGGCGACGCGCCTTCTTCCATAGCCAGCGGTCCCGCCGCCCCCGACACGACCACGCTCGACGCGGCGCGGGCGGTGCTAGAGCGCTACGGCATAGACCCGCCGGAGAGCATCGCGGAGCACCTAAACGGCGCGGAGGAGACACCAAAACCCGGCGACCCCGTCTTCGACGGCGTCTCGAACATCGTCTGCGGCGGCGGCCGGCACGCGGTCGAGGCGGCGGCTGGCAAAGCCGGGGATCTCGGGTACGAACCACTCATACTTTCGACCACCATGACCGGGGACGCCCGCGCCATCGCCTCCGTCTGCGCGGCCGTCGTCCGGGAGGCGCTGGAGAGCGGCAACCCGGCCCCTCCCCCCTGCTCCATAGTCTCCGGGGGCGAGGCGACGGTCGTCGTCAGGGGCGGCGGCACGGGAGGCCCCAACCAGGAGTTCGCCCTCACGCTGGCGGTCGAGTTGGATGGCATCGGCGGCTGGGCGGCCTTCGCGGCGGACACAGACGGCAACGACGGCCCGACGGACGCGGCCGGCGGCCTGGTGGACGGCGGGACGGCGGCGAAGATGCGGAAGGCCGGCGTGGACCCGGCCCGGGCCCTCGAAGAGAACGACGCCCGCGCGGCGCTGGAGGCGGGTGGGGCGTTGCTCGTCACGGGCCCGACCGGCACCAACGTCAACGACCTGCGGGTGGTCCTGGTCTCCGGTTAATACCCACCGACGCGGCGGTTTGGACCCTCCGAGTCCGGAGCGTCGCGCGCACTCAGACGCTGCGAAGCCAGCCTGCGGGGAGGCGCGGGGGCGGTTTTCGGTCCTGTGATCGTCCGCGGGAAAACGGCGAGATCACCTGCTCGCCGACGCGGGTTTGCGCGGAGGTTCCAGAGGTGCCATGCTGCCCGGGTGCCGCCGCGGGAGGTTCGGGGGCACGGGAGATGGCGTAGGGAGAGTTCACCGGGGAGGTAATGGGTTTTGTTCGAGCAAATCTATGAGCCGGTAGGCAACCTGGCAGTTTCGACCCTGATCGCGGCAATACCCATAATCGTACTGTTCGTGCTTCTGGCGGGCCTGAGGGTGGCGGCGCAGTGGGCGGCCCTGATCACGCTGGCCGTGGCCCTCGTCATCGCCGTGCTCGTCTACCAGATGCCGCTCGGGTTGGCGATCAACTCGACGCTGCTCGGGATCTGCTTCGGCCTCTTCCCCATCGTTTGGATCGTGATAAACGCCATCTTTATCTACAACGTCATCGTGGACACCGGCCTCTTCAACACCATCCGCGACTCGCTGGCCGGCGTGAGCAACGACCGCCGCATACAGGTCGTCCTGATAGCCTTCGTCTTCGGGGCGCTCCTGGAGGCGACGGCGGGCTTCGGGACGCCGGTGGCGATCACCGCCTCCCTCATGGCCGGGCTCGGCTTCCAGGCGCTCTACGCCGCGGCGCTGGCGCTGCTGGCGAACACCGCGCCAGTAGCCTTCGGCGGGTTCGGTATCCCCATCATCACCGGCGCCTCGGTCGCCGACCTCGACGTATTGGAGCTCTCGCAGATGGTCGGCCGCCAGACGCCGGTGCTCGCCGTCATCATCCCCGGGATGCTCGTAACCGTCATGGCCGGCTTCCGCAAGATGCTGGAGGTGTGGCCGCTCGTCGTGGTGAGCGGCGTCGCCTTCGCCGGCACTCAGTTCGTTGTGTCGAACGTTCTCGGGCCAGAGCTCGCCGACCTTCTGGCGGCCATCGTCACGGTCGTCGCCGTCATAGGCCTCCTGTCGTTCTGGCGTCCCTCGACCGAGTGGCACTTCGAGAACGAGCCCGCGGCCTCCGAGAGGGAGTCCTACGAGACGCCGCCCCTCGGGCGCACGCTCTACGCGTGGTCGCCTTTCGTCATCATCGTGGTGCTGTTCCTGAT
>JALZNL010000464.1 GCA_030857715.1 Actinomycetota bacterium
CGGGGAGGGCCTGCACAACAACCACCACGCCCGCCCGGCCTCGGCCAAGCTCGCGGCCTTCAAGGACGAGTTCGATCCTGCCTGGCCCGTGATCCGGCTTCTGGAGAAACTCCGCCTCGCCGAGGTCCTCACCAAGGTGGACGAGGGCTGGGACGACCACCGTCGCCGCATCCCGCGCACCACGGTCAGCCCGCTGGGCAACAAGACCGTCCAGGACTAGCCTGAAGAAAATCTCCGACCCCAACGGCCCGAAACTCTCTCCATCGGGCCAAAGACCCAGGGTAGGCCCCGCGACTATAGTGCGGCCCGTACCCGAGGTCTACCCGAAGGAGATCCTATGGAAGCCCCAACTGTAAAGAGCACGCGGCTCCTCCACCAGGAATACGACCGCATCTCCATCCCCGAAGACGTTCCGGAACTCGGTGTTCGGGAAGGGGACGAGGGCGTTATACGGAGGCTCACGTACCTGCGCAACACCGTCTTCGCCTTCGTGATGGTCACCTACTCCACCGGGCAGCTCAGGGGCTGGGTCGTCGTGGAGATCAAACCAGAGCGAAAGGTCCGCTCCTACACGACGGCTACACAGTAGGGCGGGTCTCGCGGGGACCGTTTGCGCGACCCCCGTGACGCCGCAGCCTCAGCCTAATAACAGGTAGAGCAACGCTTTCTGCGCGTGCAGCCGGTTCTCGGCCTGGTCGAAGACGCGGCTCTGCGGCCCGTCTATGACCCCGGCCGTTACCTCCTCGCCCCGGTGCGCCGGCAGGCAGTGCAGGAAGATGGCGTCTTCGGCTGCAAGGGCCATCAACGCTTCGTTGACCTGGAAGGGGGCGAATTTCTCCTTGCGGCCTTCGGCCTCGGCCTCCTGGCCCATACTGGCCCACACGTCAGTGTAAATGACCCGGGCTCCGGCGGCGGCCTCGCGAGGGTCTTCGGTCAGGAGGGGCGCGGCCCCGAGCTTCCCGGCTGTCTCCACGACCTTCGGGTCTGGCCCGTGGCCTTCCGGGTGGGCGATGGCAAGTTCGGCGCCGGTGAGGGCGCAGGCTATGGCGAGGGAATGGGCGACGTTGTTGCCGTCACCGACGTACGCTACTTTTACGCCCTCTAAAGTGCCGAACTCCTCGCGCACCGTCAGCAGGTCGGCGAGGGCCTGGCAGGGGTGGTGGGCGTCGGAGAGGCCGTTTACGACGGGTACGTCGGCCGCGCCCGCGAGCTCTTCGAGCTCCCCGTGGTCGAAGGTGCGGACCATGATGGCGTCGATGTAGCGGGCGAGGACGCGGCCGGTGTCGGACGGGGTCTCGCGCTTGCCCATCTGTATCTCCTGTGGGGAGAGCGAGAGCGCGTGCCCGCCGAGCTGGTACATCCCGACCTCGAACGAGACGCGGGTCCTATTGGAAGGCTTCTGGAAGACCATCGCGAGCGTCCTGCCGCGCAGGGGGCGGT
This sequence comes from Actinomycetota bacterium, assembly GCA_030857715.1. The sequence continues at coordinate 1,441 of JALZNL010000464.1, forward strand.
AAGGGATGCGGCTCTTCTGCATGGCCTTGATCTTGACGGCCTCGTACAGGATCAGGGCTACTTCCCCCGGCGCGAACTCCGCCAGCGTCAAACAATCCCGGCCCGAGAGGGGGGAGGGCTTCGGCGGGACGTCGTCTATCTGTGGGATCACGGCCACAACGATCTACGCCACCGCGGCTTCGGGTACGGCCACGCTTATCGCCGCCCGCACGCCGCCTCGAAAGGTGTCGAGCGCGGCCCGAACCTCCGTCCTGGTCACGGTGAGCGGCGGCGCCAGCCGGATAGTCGTACCCCCCACCAGATTCACCAGCAAGCCCTCTTCCAGGCAATGCTCGAAGACCGACCGCGCCAGATCCGGGTCCTTGAGATCAAAGCCGACCAGCAGCCCCTCCCCGCGGACTTCGGCCCCGGGAACCCGCTCCGCCAACGCTTCCAGCGCGTTCTTTAGCACCCTCCCCTTGAACCGCACCTCTTCGAGGAAACCGTCCTCTCCCACCACGCCGAGCACGGCCTTTACCGCGGCCATCGCCAGCGGGTTGCCCCCGAAGGTCGAGCCGTGGTTGCCGGGCCCGAGCGCCGCGAACTCCTCCTTCGCCAGCACAGCCCCGACGGGAAAGCCGCCCCCAAGCGCCTTCGCGCTCGTCAGAACGTCCGGAACGACGCCCATTCCCTGATATGCGTACAGATGTCCGGTACGCCCCGCACCGGTCTGCACCTCGTCGAAGATGAAGACCGCGTCGAGCTCGTCGCAGAGGTCACGCAGTCCCCGCAGGAAGCCTTCTGGGGCGACGTTTACGCCGCCTTCGCCCTGGATGGGCTCGACCAGGATGGCCGCGGTCTGGGGGCCCGAGACCTGTCTGGCGGCTTCGAGGTCTCCGTAGGGAGCGTGGACCATGCCGGGGAGCATGGGGCCGAACCCGGCCTGGAGGGCGGGCTGGGCGGTGGCGGAGAGGCTGCCGTAGGTGCGGCCGTGGAAAGACTTGGAGAAGGTCAGGACCTCGTGCTTTTCGGGGCCGTGGTTCTCGTGGGCGTACTTGCGGGCGAGCTTGATGGCGGCCTCCACGCTCTCGGTGCCCGAGTTACAGAAAAAGACCCGGTCGAAGTCCGTGGCATCGGTGAGCATCGCGGCGGCTTCGGCCTGGATCGGGATCTCGTAAAGGTTCGAGCAGTGGATCAATTTGTCGGCCTGATCTTTTATGGCCCCCACGAGAGCCGGATGGGCGTGCCCGAGGGAGTTCGTCGCTATCCCCCCTATAAAGTCCAGGTAGCGGTTGCCTTCGTCGTCGAAGAGCCAGCTCCCGCGCCCGCTCGTCGGTGCGATTCCCAACCGTTTGTAAGTCTCCATTACCGCGTGCATGCTGCCCCTCCTTGGAATATAAGCGTTCCGACGCTCTCGCCGGAGAGTGCCCCGGCCAGAACGCCCTTCTTGTTGCCGTTCAGAACCCTGGCCCTGACCCCGCCGCGCGCCGCCTCCGTCGCCGCCCGCAGCTTGGGGACCATCCCGCCGGCGGCGAGCCCGCTCCGGACGAAGTCCTCGGACTCCTCCGGGTCGAGGGAGGCCACCGCCTCGCCATCTCTTAGCAGGCCGTCCACGTCGGTC
>JALZNL010000465.1 GCA_030857715.1 Actinomycetota bacterium
TTGTAGAAGGTTTCCAGGTACTCGAAGATCGCCGTTTTCGCCGCCTGCCTCGTCGGGAACTTGAGATCGTCCACCAGCTCGGTCTTGACGGCTCCAAGAGAATGCCTTTCTATGTATTGGCGTTTCCACCACCGTTTCGCGGTTTCGCGGCAAGTCGTGTCCGAAGTTCGGCGATCAGCTCAGGATCGTCTTCGATGAGGTGGTTGCCGGTCTGGGGATGCCGCTCCGTCGGCAAGTCGCCTCTACGTATGAGCTTGTAGACGCGGCCTCGATCTACGCCCAGCTCCTTTGAGAGGCCCAGCACCGTCCAGCGTCCTTCCAGCCTTTCCTGGCTCCTTAGCGCCTTGGAAACCGAGCTTTGTCCGTGCTCGCGGCGCACTTCGGTGACGAACCTCGTCGGGATTCCCTCCTCGCTGCGCGCCGAGTGGAACCCTTCCTCGGTGAGGCGCCGGGCGATCTTCGAGTCCGGGTAGCCTAAGGCGTTCAGCGCGAGGATCTTCTCGACCAGCACCTCGTATTCCGAAAGGTCGCGGGCTCGCCGTATGGGCGGGCGCACCGAAAGGTTCGAGACGGCGCCGCTTATCCACACGATCCTCGCCTCTATGATCTCCTGCTTCGGACGCGAGAAGACGACGCGGCGGATCAGGCTCCTGAGGAGCTCCTTCTTGTGCTCCACGGAGATCCGGTCGCTGCCCCACAACTCGGGCAGGCACCTGCCGAGGTCGGCGAGTTGGGCGCGCAGCTTGGGATCGAGTGCGGTTTGCTGATGCTCGCGCTCGAAGCGTTTCGAGGCATCCTCGGCGCCGGACATGGAGCGTAGAGCTTCCTCCCAGCCTTTCTCCAACTCCGCAGCCACCAGCCTGTTCTCGGGGTCCACGGAGCGGTAGCGCTTCTCGGCGAGGCGAACTTCGTATGCGGCGGCTTTCACGCTGTCCCGGTGATGCCTGAGAAGCCGCTCCCTGTCGGCGCTCTGGGCGGCGAGCACCTCTTCGAGCAAGGAGATTTCGGAGGGCTTCACGGCTTCGAAGAACGCCTCGACCACCGCGCCATCGGTGCTATGGGCCGCGACGTACAGGCAGCTGGGAGCGCCATGGGTCGACCTGATCGCGTTGCAGAGGTAGCCTCCCCGGGCTTTGCCCTGGGCTTTCGTATCGCTGTAGACCACGCTCATCCGGCGTCCGCAGTGGCCGCAGATCGCCAGCCCCGCAAGAAGCGCCGGGCCCCTGCGGGGAGCGCCGAGCCTGTTCTGGGTTAGACGGTAGCCGTTTTGCTCCAAGCGCTCTCTATTCGCCAAAAACTCCTCCCAGCTTACGTAGGAAGGATACATGTCCTGATGGACGATGAGCCACTCCTCCATCGGTTTGTTCACCCTTCTGTCTGGGTTGGCCGAACCATCCTGAGCTCTCGCTCGTCGGCCATAGACGAAAGCGCCCGCGTACGCCGGATTGCGGAGGATGGAGTAGATGTTGGCGTTGGTGGGCCTCACCCAGAGAAGCTCTCCGTTGTGCAACCCACCGTAGCGGAAGCGCGGCAGCAGAACCCCGTCTTTGCTGAGGCTCTTCAACACCTTGGGCACCGTTCCCAAAGAGCGGAAGCGCTCGAAGACCAGCCCGATGGCCCTCCTCGCGTGCCCGTCGGGGTGCTTCACCACCCGCCCGTCCTGAAGTCGCACCAGCCCCGTCGGGAGCACCTGGCGGTAGGTACCCTTCTCGATCTGGCGCATCTTCCCGGCATCCATTCGGAGCCGAAGCAGGTGCAACTCCGCCTCGCTCATCATACCCCGCAACCCCAAGAGCAGGCGGTCGTTGTACTCCCTGGCGTCGTAGACGCCGTCGGTGTCGGCGATGAGCGTGCCCCTCAGCGTGCACAGGTCCAGAAGCGCGTACCAGTCGGCATTGTTTCGGGCGAGGCGGCTCGCCTCGTAGCAGAGCACGAGTCCCGCGTGCCCCAGAGACACCTCGCTAACCAGTTCCCGAAAACCCTCCCGACCGTCGGCACTCTTTCCAGAAAGTCCAAGATCGGTGTCGATCACGCGGACGCGCTCCGGGTTCCACCCCAGAGCTACCGCCGTCTCGGCCAGAGCACTCTGGTTCTCCCGGCCCTCCGGGTTCTTGCGAACCTGCCCGGCGGTGGACTGCCTGACGTAGACGTAGGCGAGACGCTCCAGATGGGCAGAGGAGATCTTCGAAACCTTCCCGGTCGAGCTATTCACTTGGAGCATCAGAGGCCACCTCCCGCATCACCCGGGTCCATCTCTCCTTCACTGAGGCCCTGCTCTCTGGTCCCAGCGTCAGCCACACCTCCCACGGATGGGCGTCCCTCTCCTCGGTCGGCGAGACGGGCTCCTCCAGGGGCAGCGCGAGCTGCTCCGGTGACTTCGCTGGCGGGACGGTTTTCGGCATGGGCTTCCTCCGGTTCTATCTCCGGGAGGGAAGCTACCACCGAAAGCAGACGCCCCACCGAAGCCACCGACAGGCGACACGCAGAGGGTGGCGACGCGGGTGCGTCAGAGAGGTTGGTCGCGGAGAGCGGGACCATCCTCTCGATTCCTGAATGAATCCACACTATGGCCACCAGTCCGAGGACTTGCTTGATGGTGACGCCCAGCAGCGGCAATGTCTTGCCGTAAAGAGGATGAGTTGGATCGACGACCTCTACCGTGTCCACGGTGAGATCGGTGAGAGTAACGATGCTCTCTACAGGGGTATTATCTTTGGCGTGTTTTCAAGGTCGAGACGAAGCTCTCTGCCATGGCGTTATCTAGAGCGGTCCCGGTCCTTCCCATAGACGGGCTGATGCCCACCTCCCCCAGCCTTTCCGAGAAAGAGAGCGAAGTGTAGGGTGGGCCGCCAGCGAGTTGTCCGGCTTCGGACACTTTTCCGACGGCCTCCCTCCGAACCACGCGTGACCGTTTCCGCGTCACGTGGCTCTCCAGTGTCTGGTGGGTCCGCTAATCTTGGCGTTCGCCGTGTGCCTCCCGGCATGGATGTCCTGGTGGCACTTCCGGCATACGACGAGGGTCTTGCGCTGGCG
>JALZNL010000466.1 GCA_030857715.1 Actinomycetota bacterium
CGGACGGGCCTTCTCATTCGCCCCCCTGTGGACGAACCTGAACGTCTTCACCGCCACCACCATCGTCCTGACCGGTGTCTCCTACCCGAGCCTCCTGGCCGCCACCGTCCCCTTCATCCTCCTCGGACTCGCCGGGACGGTCCTGGTCGCCCAGAGGGAAGAGGGCGACACGGTGGACATCCCAGGGGCCCCGCTCGACCGCGGGGCGGCGGCGGTCCTCTTCTACCCCGTCCTCCTCGTCGCCGCGGTCGCCCTCGTGAACGTGCTCTTCCCCCGCCTGACGCTCACGGCCGCCATCGCCGTTACGGTCGCCGTCATAGTGCTTCTCATCGCCGCCCTCGCGACCGCCCTGACCCGCCGGACCTCCCCCCTCCACCGTCTCGCCGACGAGACTCGCGGCTCGCTCTCCTCCTCCCACTCGGAATTCGCGCTCTTCGGCTCGGCCGGGATACTGGTGATCTCGCTCCAGTCTTTAGGCGTGCTGGCGCCGCTCGGGGTCTTCCTCTCGGCCCTCTCCCCCCTCCTCGTCGCGCCGGCGCTTCTGGTCCTCATGGCGGCCGGCTTCGTCGCCGGCATCCACGTCATCCCGATGGTCCTGCTCCTTGACGCCGCCTTCCCCCTCGACGCCGGCCCCTCCCCGGTCCTGTGGGCCGTCGCGATCCTCTTAGGCGCCCAGTCAACCCTCCTGCTCACACCCTTCTCGAGCGCCGTCACCATGCTCTCCCGGCTGACGGGCCTGCACCCGCTGGAGATCGGCCCGAAACGGAACTGGCGCTTCGGCCTCGCCGTCGGGGCCGGCGCACTGCTCTACCTGGGCCTCCTGACCGCGCTGCTGTTGTAGTACGTCGTTAAAAGCTTGGCCTCCGATCCCGCGCCCAGCTCGCCACCTGGACCACCGAACGCCAGAGACCTCAACCAGACCAGGACCACGAGGGCCAAGTTCCCTCGTCCCTGGGCGCACGGCGCCCCGCCTATGAGCCGGTGCATACCGAATATCCATCTTTCTCCAAAGATACGCAAACTTGCGTACGCATATAACGCTTCGATTAAGAGTCGGCTGAGCGGTGCCGCCTGGAAGGATCGCATAACTACCGGAACGGGTAGCGGATGTCTTCGAGGAACGTCCGAACGAGTAATCCATCTGTCTAACGAATAGCGACAGGCCGTGGGTATTGGTACGCCCAGGTCGTTTGGCCCCGCGAGGAGAGGAAGAGGCGAAATGACGAAGATCAACCGCTTCAAGATGGTTGTGGCGACAGTCGCCACGGCCCTGTGACTATCCGGGCGGCCAGCGGAAGTCGGCCGGCCAGAGAGGAGTGGTCACGGTTGCCCGGATCACCCCCTCACCGGAGAACTTCCAAAACTAGCCCATTTGGGGTATGCGCCCTTCTAGCGGCGGGGATAGGCTTTTTGGGGCGCAACGGGGGCGGAGGGTCTACACCTTTCTTCGTCCGCCCCGCTAAAGAGAGGTGTGGGGGTATGAGAAGGACGATTCTACTGCTGACTTCGATGGTGGCAACATCGTTGCTCGTGAGCAGGGTGGCGCCTGCGAAATCATTCCCAAACCTTTCGTTCGTAACGCCCTTCGTAACGGTTATGAGACGGACGCCCGGTAGAGTGGGTTCAAGGGAGACAGAAAAAAAGGAGCTTGCCTGATGACGAAGATCAACCAGTTCAAGGCGTTGGCGATGGTAGCGGCTATGGCCCTGGCGCTGTGCCTGCTCGCGTTGGTCGCGGTACGGTCGGCGGAGGCCGCGTTCCCGGGCCAGAACGGCGAGATCGTCTTCTCCAGCGACCGCGCCACGGGTGCCTACGACATCTTCGCCATAAGCTCCGCCGGCGGCACCACCGACAGGCTCACGACCTTCTCCACAGGGCACAACATCGATCCCGCCGTCTCTCCCGACGGCTCCAGGATCGCCTTCAGCCGGGGCAATCAGATCTGGGTGATGAAGATGACCGGGATGAAGGCCGGCGGCACCGGGGCGACACAGATCACCGATACCCCGACCGCAAAGACGAAGCCCACCTGGTCGCCCGACGGCACCAGGATAGCTTACGTAGCCAACTCCTTCGACGTTGACAGACAGACGGACCTCGAGATCTGGGTCATAAACGCCGACGGAAGCGGCCGGACACAGCTCACCAACAACACCGTGGGGATAGACGATCAGCCCGCATGGTCTCCCGACGGGACCCAGATCGCCTTCGTGAGCGCGCGCACTGGGGACAACAACAGGAACATCTACGTCATGGACGCCAATGGGAATAACCAGACCGATATCACGCAGGACGAGCCGTACGAGGACACCACATACCAGGGCCACGACGACCACCCTTCCTGGTCTCCCGATGGTCTCACCATCGCTTACACTCATACCTTCTTCCCTAACGCCGGAGGCGTACCCAACATCTGGACGATGTCCCTCACCGGCAGCGGTAAGGACAACCTCCAAAACGATCAAAACATCTCCGGTTCCGAGCCCGCCTGGTCGCCCGACGGCGATAAGATCGCCTATATAGGCCAACCAATAAACACCGACCGCAACATATACGTGATGGACGCGAACGGCGCCAACCAGGGTCCGATCGACACCAATGCCGCGCACGACATAAGCCCCGACTGGCAGCCCGCTTCCCCTACTTGCGACATAAGCGGTAACGCGAACGCCAACACCCTCAATGGCACCACCGCCGACGAGACTATCTGCGGCCTGGGCGGCAACGACGTCATAAACGGCGGAGGCGGCAACGATCTGCTCCTGGGCGGCGACGGTAACGATACCCTCGTGGTTCCGGCCGGCAGGGCCACCCTCGACGGAGGGGCGGGCAAGGACACCGCCTCCTTCGTCGGCTCGGCCACGCCGGTCCAGGCGTCGCTGACCGCCGGGTTCGCCCGCAGGGTCGATACTGATGGCGAATTCATCAGGGCGGGCGCATACTTACCTCCACGCTCAAAACCTGGCTTCTCTCGGAGGTTTCCGCCATGTGCCTGCATCCCCGCTCTGTAGATCTCGTGCCCGAGGAGACC
>JALZNL010000467.1 GCA_030857715.1 Actinomycetota bacterium
TCGAAGTACCGGGTGGCGTACAGGTAGATATCTCGAGCCGGAGCATCAAGGTTGCCGGACCGCGAGGCGAGTTGACGGTGCCGGTCGGCAAAGGTATCAGCGTAGAGCAGGAGGACGGCACGCTCGTTCTCACCCGGGCTTCGGAGTCGCCGGAGCACAAGTCCATGCACGGGCTCACCCGGTCATTGCTCTATAACGCCGTCGCGGGCGTTACGGATGGGTTCGCGAAGACGCTTCAGATAGCGGGCGTTGGATATCGGGCGGCGTTGCAGGGGCAGAACATCAACCTGCAGGTTGGGTATTCGCACCCGGTCGCGATAGAGCCCCGGCAAGGTATACAGTTCGAGGTTCCAGCCCCGACGACCATCGTGGTGCGCGGAATAGACAAACAGCGGGTCGGCCAGACGGCGGCGGAGATCCGGAAGGTCCGTCCTCCGGAGCCGTACAAAGGCAAGGGCATCCGCTACGCAGACGAGCAGATTCGCCGCAAGGTCGGCAAGGCCGGATAGCGGGATCAGGAGGTAGCAAATGGCGGTTTTGGAGAAACGAGTACAGAGGGAAAAACGGCAGAAGCGGCTGCGGCGCCGGATCTACGGCACCGCCGAGCGTCCGCGCCTCTCGGTGTACCGCTCGAACGTACACATCTACGCCCAACTCGTAGACGATGACGAAGGTACCACGCTTGTGGCGGCTGACTCCCGCGAGGTAGAAGACGCCGAAAATCGGACCGACGCCGCCCGAAAGGTCGGAGAGTTGGTGGCCCAGCGGGCCCAGGGCGAGGACGTAGAAGCGGTCGTCTTCGACCGGGGCGGTAATAAATATCATGGCCGGGTGGCCGCGCTCGCAGAGGGCGCCCGCTCCGGCGGACTGAAACTCTAAAAGAAGCTCTAAAGGATTAGGAGGCTAGATCTTGGGTCGTCCAAGAAACGATAATAGAGGAGGCGGACGCAGGCAACGCGGCCGTAACGCGGATTCGGACCTGCAGGATAGGGTCGTCGAGATCCGACGGGTCTCCAAGGTCGTCAAGGGCGGCCGGCGCTTTAACTTTAGCGCCCTGGTGGTCGTCGGCGACGGCAAGGGCAAGGTGGGCGTGGGCCTTGGTAAAGCCAACGGCGTGCCCGCTGCGATCTCCAAGGGCCAGGATAAGGCAAAGGCAAATATGTTTGCCGTGCCGATGCGCAATACCACGATCCCGCACGAGGTCTTGGGTAAGTTCCTGAGCTCCGAAGTAATGCTCAAACCGGCCTCCGAAGGTACGGGGGTTATCGCGGGCGGCGGAGTCCGGGCGGTGCTCGAGCTCGCCGGGATCAAGGACGTGCTGACGAAGGCGCTCGGCTCGACGACTTCGGTCAACCTGGTCCAGGCCACGGTGGAGGGGCTCCAGAGGCTCCGCACCAAGGCCGACATTGAGCAGGCCCGGGGGGTGAAGATCACGTCATGAGCCCCCTGAAGGTCACTCAGATGAAGAGCGTTATCGGTTCCAAGGGCGACCAGAAGCGGACGGTCAAAGCCCTGGGCCTGAAGCGGATCAGGGACTCGCGCGTGCACGGGGACACGCCCCAGATACGGGGCATGCTCCACAAGGTGCGCCACCTGGTTCACGTCGAGGAGGTGCAGGAGTAATGAGGCTCAACGAAATCTCCCCGGCCCCCGGCTCCACGCGCGGACGCAAGCGCGTCGGGCGCGGGATCGGCTCGGGGCACGGCAAGACCAGCGGTCGCGGCCACAAGGGCGCGGGCGCCCGTTCGGGTTCGACGACCCACGCCGCCTACGAGGGCGGCCAGATGCCGCTGCAGCGGCGCCTGCCGCGCCTCAAGGGCGTGGCCAGGGGCCGGCACACCGTCGCCCGTCCCGTCAACTACGCGCCCGTCAACCTTTCGGACCTCGAAGGGGTCTCCGGTGATACGATAGGGCCGGACGAGCTGCGGGCCGCCGGGCTCGTCAGGAAGAAGGCGAAGCTCGTCAAGATCCTCGGCAACGGCGAGGTCGGGCGGGCCGTTACGGTCAGGGCTCACGCCTTCTCCGAGACGGCGAAGAGCAAGATAGAGGCGGGCGGCGGAAGCGTCGAGGTACTGGAGCGCTAACATGCTGGGATCCCTTGCCAACGCCTGGAAAGTCCCCGAGCTGCGCCAGAGGCTCCTGTTCACGGCCATGATCCTGGCCCTGTACAGGCTCGGCGCATACATCCCGCTGCCCGGTATAGACCCGCAAGTCCTGGGCGGGGAGGGCCCCGGCGCCAACAACGCCATAACGGGGCTCTTCGGGGCGTTCACCGGCGGGGCCTTCAACAACTACGCGATCTTCTCGCTCGGCATCATGCCTTACATCACGGCGGCCATCGTCATGCAGCTCATGACGGTCGCCATTCCGAGGCTGCAGGAGCTCTCCAAGGAGGGTGAGGCCGGGCAGCAGAAGATCACGCAGTACACCCGCTACTTCACGCTGGCGCTGGCGCTGATCCAGTCGACCGCCATGGTCTTCTACTTCCGGGCGCCCGTCGGCGGCGGCGCGCTCGCGGGTGCCAGCATCCTCCAGATAGTGGTCGTCGTCTTCACGCTGACCACGGGCGTCATGATCACGATGTGGATGGGCGAGCTCATAAGCCAGAGGGGCCTCGGGAACGGGATCTCCCTGATCATCACCGCCTCCATCCTCTCGCAGGCGCCACAGGCCATCCGGGCGCTCATAGAGAACGGCAGCATCCTGACGATGGTCGTCCTCGGGCTGCTCGCCGTCATGATCATCGCGGCGATCGTCTTCGTGAACGAGGGCCAGCGGCGAATACCTATCACCTACGCCAAGCGCCAGGTCGGGCGCAAGATGAGCCAGGGCGGGACGACGTACCTGCCCCTGAAGGTGAACATGGCCGGGGTCATCCCGATCATCTTCGCCTCCTCCCTGCTCCTGTTCCCGGTCGTCCTGGCGCAGTTCGCCGGGGGGGGCGACCCTGACTCGTTCCTGAGCCGGCTCTCGCGGTTCTTCGACCCGAGCAGCGCGCCTTACCTCGTCCTGTACGCGCTGCTCATCAT
>JALZNL010000468.1 GCA_030857715.1 Actinomycetota bacterium
ATCAACTGCAGGATGCTCTGCTCCCCGTACTCACCCTCATCACCGTCAAGCGCCTTGAGGGCTGAGCCCACCACAACCGGCACGTCGTCCCCGGGGAAGTCGTACTCGCTCAAGAGCTCACGAACCTCCATCTCGACCAGTTCGAGGAGCTCCTCATCGTCGACCATGTCGGCCTTGTTCAAGAAGACCACGATGTAGGGAACCCCTACCTGCCTAGCCAGCAGGATGTGCTCGCGGGTCTGGGGCATCGGGCCGTCTGCCGCCGAGACGACCAGGATCGCCCCGTCCATCTGGGCAGCACCCGTGATCATGTTCTTGACGTAGTCGGCGTGGCCTGGGCAGTCAACGTGGGCGTAGTGGCGGTTCTCGGTGGCGTACTCCTGGTGGGAGGTGGCTATGGTGATCCCGCGCTGACGCTCCTCGGGGGCGTTGTCTATCTGATCAAAGGCGATCTCGCGGTTGGCCGGGTCGCCCGGGACGGCCTTTGCAAGGGTCTTTGTGATGGCGGCCGTCAGCGTGGTCTTGCCGTGGTCTACGTGGCCTATGGTGCCGACGTTGAGGTGCGGCTTGTTCCTCTCGAACTTCCCTCTGGACATCCGTGATCCTTTCTCATTACCACATCTTTGGGGACAAAAGATGGTAGCGGCGGCAGGACTCGAACCTGCGACACGCGGATTATGATTCCGCTGCTCTGACCGACTGAGCTACGCCGCCACGCCTATGTCGCGGATCGGGCCGAAGCCCCATCCAAGAGCCCCCGAGCGGACTTGAACCGCTGACCCCCTCCTTACCATGGAGGTGCTCTACCACTGAGCTACAGGGGCATATCCGTCTGGTGGGGGCGGGAGGATTCGAACCTCCGTAGGCGAAGCCGGCAGATTTACAGTCTGCTCCCTTTGGCCACTCGGGCACACCCCCGGCCACGCCTCGCGATACCCTCCTGCGGAGCGCCCGAATATGGTAGCAAACGCGAAGTACTTTTCAACGGGCCCCGGCGGAGCCCCAACCGGAGCCCGGGAAGGGAATCGAACCCCCGACCGGCCGCTTACAAGGCGGCTGCTCTACCTCTGAGCTACCCGGGCGAAAGGCTTCAGGTTACAGGTCAAATCACTGCACCCAAAGCACAGGCTCATCCGCCAACGTCATTCTACCAAGCCGGTTCCGGAACGGGCCCCGCGATCGAACGGACCCTCGCCAGCCCCTCTTCCTGATGCCTGTAACCTATAACCTACGTCCCCCTCCGGCGTATCTCTTCCAGCTTACGCAAAGTCTCCCGCGAGAGCCGGTCTGCGACGCGGGATCTCCGCGGGACGTCGGGGTTGCGGGTGATGGCGGGGAGTTCGTCGAGGAGGTTGGCGAACTCGCGGGGGGTGGCGCGGGTGGAGCCGCGGGCGAGGGCTGTGCGTTGGAGGGCGAAGTCGGCGGTGTAGACGGTGGCTGAGCCCTCCAGTTTCGCGAGGAGGCGCTCTATCTCGTCGTCGGCGGACTCGCCGGGGGCGCTGTAGACGATGCGGACGGCGCCGCCGGCCCGGGCCTCCTCCCGGCGGGGGTCGGGGGCGCGGTGGGCGTCGAAGACGACGACGATGGTGCGGCCCGTCCAGCCGGCGGCCTTGAGGGCGTCGATTATGAGAAGCTCGCGGGCGGCGTCGAAGGTGTCGGCGTCCCTGTAGCGGTCGAGGGCGCCGATCACGTTGTAGGCGTCCAGGACCAGGTACGAGGACACCGCTATCCCCTCTGCCGGCGGGCCTCGTACGCCAGAACCGCCGCGGCCACGGAGACGTTCAAGGAAGATACGGCCCCGAGCATCGGGATCGATACGGTCCCATCGCACGCCTCGCGCACCAGCCGCCTCACGCCCCGCCCCTCGCTCCCGAGAACGAAGGCCGTCGGGCCGGCGAGGTCCAGCTTCGCGTAATCGGTCCCGCCCACTTCGGCAGCGTAGACCCAGACGTTCGCCCCCTTCATCGTGTCCACCGCCCGCTTGAGGTTCGTCACTTTGGCGACGCGGACGTGCTCGCTCGCGCCGGCGCTCGCCTTGACGGCCGCCGCCGTCACGCCTACGGCCTTATCCTTCGGGATCACCACCCCGCTCGCCCCCACCCCGTCCGCCGCCCGCAGGACCGCCCCCAGGTTGCGAGGGTCCGTCACGCCGTCGAGCACCAGGATCAGGGGCTCCGGTACGGCCAGGATCTCCTCCAGGCTGGAATACGGATAGGATTCCACGCGCGCCGCGACGCCCTGGTGAACCCCGCCCCGCGCCAGCTCGTCGACCCGGGAACGCTGTACTTTCTGGATGGGAACACCGCCGGCCGCCGCGCGGATCTCCCCGCTATCCGCGGAATCCAGGACCTCGATGATCCTCCGCCGGCGGCTCTTGAGCGCCTCGACGACGGGGCGGATGCCGTAGATGATCTCCGACACCGGCTACCGGCGGCTCAGGATGGGGCCGTCCGGGGTGTCCTCGACGGCCCAGCCAGCCTCGGCGAGCTCGTCGCGCAGACGGTCCGCGGTGGCCCAGTCCTTCTCCCGCCGGGCCAACTCCCTGCTGGAGGCCAGGACCAGGACTTCCTCGCCCGGTTCCTCCGGGTACCGGATGCGCACGCCACCCACCTCGGTCGCCGTCTCCCGCGCGAGGTCGAACCCGAAGACGGTCATTACCTCCTCTACCGCCCCCGCAAGAGACGCGAACTCGACCACCGTCCCTGCACGGTCGGAGATCTCACGCGCCGCCCGGTTGGCGGCCTCGAAGAGCGTGGCGACGACCTCGGGGGTGTTCAGGTCTTCCCGCATCGCCTCCTCGAACCGCCCGCGCAGGCCCGCGGCGAGCTCGTCGGAGAGGTCCGAGGACGTGGCCGAGCCGGAGATCTGACGGTATAGGCGGAGCAGCCGTTCGTAAGAGCGGCGTTTCTCTTCGAGGATGTCCGCGGAGTACTCTATGGGCTGCGAGTAGTGGCTCTGGAGCAACCACATCCGCACGGCGTTGCGGCCGTGGAGGTCCACCGCCCGCTCAACGTCGAGCAC
>JALZNL010000469.1 GCA_030857715.1 Actinomycetota bacterium
GGGCTCGAAGGTGCCGGGGCCGCCAGCCCTTTCGGGGATCCCCTCGGCTGCGACCTCGCCGGCGAGCCCGAAGTAAGCGAGGGCGTCGGCCACGGTCTCCGCGTCCCCACCTTCGTACCCGACGGCGGCGAAGCACCCGACCACGGCCGTCGAGGCACAGCCGCTCCCGACGACGCTGCCCATGAGGGGGTGGCCGTTCTCGACCGCGAACGTGCGCCCTCCGCCGCTCACGAAGTCCGTCTCCCCGGTGGCGGCGACCGTGACGTCGAAGGCGCTAGCGGCCTTCTCGGCGGCCTCCCTCGCGTCGCCCGAGAGGCTCTCGACGCCACGCACCTCGGCGGAGAGCCCGGCGAGGGTAGCGACCTCCCCGGCGTTGCCGCAGACGGCGAAGACCTCGAGTTCGGAGAGGAGACGCTCGGCCGTCCTCGTGCGCAGGGTCGTCGCACCGGCGCCGACCGGGTCGAGGACAACGGGGATGCCGCGCTCGTTGGCCCTCTTGCCGGCGAGGAGCATCGCCTCGATCTGGGCGGGGTCCAGCGTGCCGATGTTCAAGACGAGCGCCGAGGCCAGGGAGGCCATCTCCTCGACCTCCTCGCGGGCGTGGGCCATGACCGGAAGGGCCCCGGTCGAGAGGGTGACGTTGGCGACCAGGTTGACCGTCACGTAATTGGTTATGTGGTGGACAAGCGGGCGTTCCTCTCCGATCCTGCGCAGAACTTCTGCAGCATTCATACTTCGACTCCTTTCAGGACCTGACCGAGGGCGTGCACCGGTCCGGCGCCGGCCCCGATCTCCGACAAACCGTACTCGACCGCCTCGGAGGCGACCGCCCGCGCCCGCCGGGCGGCCTCTGCCAGGCCGAAGCCCCGGGCCAAGAAGCTCGCCAGCGAGGAGGAGTGGGTGCAGCCCGCCCCGTGGGTGGTGTCCGAGTCGTGAACCGGGCCCTCGATCCTCTCGAAGTGCTCCCCGTCGTAGAGGAGGTCCGCCCCGGAAGAGGTGTGGCCGCCCGTGATGATCACGGCGGCGGGCCCGAGGGCGTGGAGCGTCACGGCGCAGTCGTCGACCCTGTCCTCGTCCACCCCCTCGCCCAGCAAGGCGAAGGCCTCGTTCACGTTCGGCGTGATGACGGTCGCTAGCGGGAAGAGCTCGTTTTTGTAGGTATCGACCGCCTCGGGCTCGAGAAGCGTCGCCCCGCTCTCGGCGACCATCACGGGATCCACCACCACTTTAGGGAGCCGGAGGCGGCCCAGAGTTTCGGCGACGGCGGAGATGATCGGGGCGTTGAATAGCATCCCGGTCTTCACGGCGTCGGCCCCGATATCCTCGACTATGGCCTCGATCTGGGACACCGCGACCCGCGGCGGGAAGGGGTGTATGTCGGCCACGCCGACGGTATTCTGGGCCGTCGTGGCGACGATCGCGGTCGTCCCGTAGACGCTACAGCGCAAAAACGCCTTGAGGTCGGCCTGTATCCCCGCCCCCGCCCCGGAGTCGCTCGTGGCGATGCTCATAACCCTCTTCATAATCCTCCTCTCTGGGGGGAAGCGTCACTAAGGCATCACCAGCCCGCCGTCGCACGTGATGTACTGGCCGGTCACGAATTCCGACCACGGCGAGGCGAACATCAGGACGGCGCGTCCCAAATCCTCGGGGGTGCCGAGGCGCCTCAAGGGCGTGGAGCCCGCGACCAGCTGGCGGACCTCCTCGGTGGTGGCGGCGCTGGCGTCGGTCTCGTCTATGAGGCCGCCGGCGATCATGTTGACGGTTATGTTGTGGGGACCAAGCTCCGAGGCCAGATTGCGCGAGAAGCCCAAGAAGGCGCTCTTGGCGGTGGTGTAGTCGTGGTAGGCGACTACGGGGTTGTTTATGAGGTTGGAGAGGATGCTGATGATCTTGCCGCCGCCCTTTTCGACCATCCCAGGCACCACGGTTTGCGAACAGTACAGCGCGCCCCTTAAGGCCCCGAGCTGCTGGAGGTAGTCCTCCCACCCTACGCTCGCGAGGTCCTTGCGCGTCGTGGGATCGAACCTGTAATCGGGAAGGGCGTTGTTGACCAGGATGTCGACGGGGCCGAAGGTCTCGGCCGTGGCGCGGACCATTCCCCGGACCGCCTCTTCGTCGGTGATGTCTGCCCCGTAAGGGAGTGCTTTTCCGCCCCCATCTCGGATCGATCGCGCGACCTCTTCGGCCTTGTCCGCGCTCTTGAGGTAGTTCACGACCACCGCTGCGCCCTCTTGTGCTAGGGACTTAGCGATAGCCGCGCCGACGCCGCGACTGCCCCCCGTGACCAGGGCGACCTTACCTTCCAACACACCCACGTTGTCTGCCTCCCTCCGCCGGCATTACCCGGATCAGGTTCAAAGGGTCGGCGCGGCCTTAGCGCCCTCTCAGCTCCTTCGCGCGGGAGCTCCCCCATAACAGTGCAACCTAGTTTAGCGGAGCCGCGGCTCCGCCGCTCTTCCATCGAAGTCCTCAACCATAAGAGCACCGAATTTCTGAGAACCCCCAAAAGGCGAGCTTCGCAGAATTCTCCTTCCACGCACTAGGGTGAATAAGGACTACGAGGGCGCTTTGTCCAGATCTTCTAGAGGCTCCCGGCTTCCTTCGTCGACCTCAGGAGTTCCGAGAACGGCGCATGCGGCTGGATTGGACTTGTGCCATCATCTCCCCCGAGAAAGAATCCAGCGGAAAGGGGGAGACGGGCGTGCTTGCCTACGTATTCTGGCACTGGCCGTCGGAGGGTGTCGAGGCCCGACACTACGAGCGGGATCTGATCTCCTTCCACGAGACACTGGCGGAGGCCGAGCCGGAGGGGTTCCGCGGATCCTCGACCTACCGCATCGAAGGCGCTCCCTGGGTCGGTCCCGGGTCTCGCGGCTACGAGGACTGGTACCTGCTCGATGGCTCCTCCGCGCTGGACCCCCTTAACGAGGTTGCCGTCTCCGGGAAACGCAAGAGCCCGCACGACAGGGTCGCCGGGGCGTCCGCCGTGGGCGGGGCCGGGGGCCTATAC
>JALZNL010000470.1 GCA_030857715.1 Actinomycetota bacterium
CCCGGGCAGAGCGCGTTGACGCGTATCCCCTGTCGGGCGAACTCGACCCCGAGCTCGCGGCTGAGGGCGAGCACGCCGCCTTTAGATGCGGTGTAGGAGATCTGGGAGGTCGCAGCCCCCATCACGGCCACAAAGGAGGCGGTGTTGATGATCGACCCTCCGCCCCGCTCCAAAAGGTGCGGAATGCCGTGCTTGCAGCACAGATAGACGCTCTTGAGGTTCACGTCCTGCACCCGTTGCCAGGCGTCGAGGTCGGTATCCAGGATGGAGTCGTCGTCGGGTGGGGAGATGCCGGCGTTGTTGAAGAGCACGTCTATGCCCCCGAAACGCTCCGCCGTCTCGCGGTACATCCGCTGCACGGCGTCGGGGTCGGTTACGTCGGCGTGGACGTATAGGCCGTCTATCTCGGAGGCCGCCTCCTGCCCCAGCTCGTCTGCCAGGTCCACGACGCACACGCTAGCGCCTTCTTCGGCGAAGCGGCGGGCTGTCTCGCGGCCTATGCCGCCGGCGCCGCCGGTTACGACGGCGACCTTCCCTGTGAGGCGTCCCGGCATATCAGTCCTCCTCCGTGGACAGGTAGACGTTCTTTACCTCAGTGTAGAGGTCGAGCGCGTGCGGGCCGAGCTCGCGTCCGACGCCGGACTGTTTCATCCCCCCAAAGGGGGTGGCGACCCTGACGGAGGTGTTGGAGTTGATCGAGATTACCCCGGTCTCGATGCGGCGGGCTACGCGGAGGGCGCGGGCGCCGTTCTCCGTCCAGATCGAACCCGAGAGGCCGTAGATGGTGTCGTTGGCGAGCCTTACGGCATCGTCCTCGTCTTCGAAAGGGATCACCGCGACGACGGGGCCGAAGATCTCCTCGGCAGCCGCCCTGTCTTTGTTGTCCACCGGCGCGAGAACGACGGGCGGGTACCAGAACCCGGAACCCTCTGGTGCCTGGCCCCGGATCGCCACGGGCGCATCCTCGGGAACGTAGGAGGCGACTCTCTCGCGGTGATCGGCGGAGATCAGGGGCCCCATCTCAGTCCCCTCGTCGAACGGGTCCCCGACGCGCATCCCCGTAACGGCCGGCTCCATGAGAGAGAGGAACTCGTCGAAGACGCCCCTCTCGACGAGGATGCGCGAGCGGGCGCAGCAGTCCTGCCCGGCGTTCCCGAAGACGGCGACGGGCGCCGAAGCGGCGGCCTTCTCCAGGTCGGCGTCGGCGAAGACCACGTTCGCGGACTTGCCACCAAGCTCGAGGGTGACGCGCTTTATGGTGCCTGCGGCCTCGGCCATGATACCCTTGCCGACCTCCGTAGAACCAGTGAACGCGACCTTGGCGACGTCAGGGTGTTCGACGAGCCGCTTTCCTACTTTGCTCCCTGGCCCGACGACGACGTTGACGACGCCCTCGGGTATGCCTGCCTCGAGCGCTATGCGCTCGAACTCGAGGGCGGTCAACGGCGTGAGCTCGGCCGGCTTGAGGACGAGCGTGTTGCCGGCCGCGAGGGCCGGGGCCATCTTCCAGCTCGCTATGGTCAGCGGGAAGTTCCAAGGGACGATGAGCCCGACGACCCCCAGAGGTTCGCGGAACGTGACGTCGACGCCCCCAGAGACCGGTATGGTGTCGCCGAGCAGCCGTTCTGGCATCCCTGCGTAGTAGTGGAAGGTCTCCGCCACCATCCCCATCTCGCCGCGGGAGTCGCCGATGGGCTTGCCCGTGTTCTTCGACTCCAGTCGCGCCAGGTTCTCGTGTTCTGCGTCCAGGGCGTCGGCGAGGCGCCTGAGCAACCGCGAGCGGTCGGCGGGCTCTAGAGCTCTCCACGCCGGGTAGGCTTCCCTGGCGCGGGCGACGGCCGCGTCGGCATCGCCTTCGGTGGCCGGTTCGAGCCTCTCTACCACCTCTTCGGTGGCTGGGTTTAGGACTTCGAGCATCTAGGTGACCTCCGAAACTAGGGCCTTCATGAGTTGGCTGTTCTCGTCTTCTTCAGGATGCCAGAGTACGCCGAGCACGAAAGAGCAGGAAGGGTCTTCGATGGCCTCGACAGCGTCGTCTTCGGCCGCCCGGCCGGTGACTTCGAGGCCGCCCCCCACGTCCTTTATACCCTGGTGGTGGTGCGACTTGACCAGCTTCCTGTCCGCGCGGGCGGCGCGGGCGGCGAGAGAGTCGGGGTCGAGGCGCACCTCGTGGTCGGCGAAGGTCCCCGGCGTGTGGCGGTGCTCTTCGTGGCCGAGCACGTCAGGGAGGTGCTGTTCTATGGTGCCCCCGTAGGCGACGTTGAGGATCTGCATCCCGCGGCAGATGCCGAGGATGGGCATCTCGCGCTCCAAGGCTCCGCGGACCAGCGCGAGCTCGTAGGCGTCGCGCTCCTCCTGTACCGGTCCTGTCTCGGGGTGCCGCTCTTCCCCGTAGAGGGTGGGATCCAGATCCCCAGCCCCTCCTGTGACGACGAGCGCATCGAGAAGGTCGAGCACCCCGCCAGGGTCCTCCGCATCTTCCAGGTCGGGAGGTAGCAGGACGGGACGCCCGCCGGCGCGCTGTACGGCCTGAACGTAGCGCACCGGGCTGATAATCGCCGGTATCCCCTCCCAGACGCCGTAGCTCACCCTCTCTGGCGCCGCCGTGACGCCGATGTTCGGCCTGGATCTCCCTTTCACAGGCGCTCGAAATTCCGGTAGCGTTCCCAGTCGGTAACGGCGGCCTCGAAAGCCTCGATCTCGACGCGCGCCATGTTCAGGTAGTGCTCGACGACCTCTTCCCCGAAAGCGGCCCTGGCCGTCTCGCTGTCCGCAAAGAGCTCCCGTGCTTCGTTCAAATTGGTCGGCACGTGCGGCTTGCCCGAGTCGTAGGCGCTGCCGGCCAACTCGTCCTCCAGTGGGAGCTCGTTTTCGATGCCGTGCAACCCGGCGGCTATCATGGCCGAGATGGCCAGGTACGGGTTGACGTCGCCGCCGGGCAGGCGGTTCTCTACTCGCAGAGAAGGGCCGTGGCCGATGACGCGCAGGGAGCAGGTGCGATTGTCCTTACCC
>JALZNL010000059.1 GCA_030857715.1 Actinomycetota bacterium
GGGCTTGGTCTCCATGGAAGAGGCGATTGGCCTCGCCATTACGCTATGCAAAGTCGGTGTGCCTCGCACTATCATCTCCGGTTCGCCGTATCGATCACCCACGCCAAAATACCGCGCAAACGGCCTATGCGCAACCCCGATTCTTCTCTACCGGATGAGCGGCAGGACCTTCTCGAGGACCTCTTCGGCGGTGCGCTTGTTCCTGTCGGAGATCTCACGCGCCCGCGGCCCCGCCGGATAGTCCGCCGGGTCGTCGCGCATGAGGCGCGGCAGGCCAACGGGACTTTTGGCGCCCCATTTTTCGAGCCAGACTTCGGGCAATTTCTCCGGCAGCTCCTGGTGGGAGACGGCGGCCCACAGCGCCGTCCAGGCGCGCGGGACGACGCGCCAGATGTCGTAGCCCCCGCCGCCGGTGGCGACCCATCGCCCGCCGCAGAGCTCGTGGGCGAGGTCGTGTATCGCCGCCGGGACGTGCTCGTAGAGGCGGGTCGTGGCCGAGAGGTGGGTCAGGGGGTCGAGCTTGTGGGCGTCGCAGCCGTTCTGGGAGAGGATCAGGTCCGGTTTGAAGGCCCGCAGCGCCTCTGGCACGACGGCCTCGAAGGTGGAGATGAACGAGTCGTCGTCGGTGAACGGCTGCAGCGGCACGTTGACGGAGTAGCCCACCCCCTCCCCGCTCCCCTTCTCGTGGACCTCGCCGGTGCCGGGGAAGAGGTAGCGGCCCGACTCGTGCATGGAGACGGTCAGCACGTCGGGGTCCTCGAAGAACATCCACTGCACCCCGTCGCCGTGGTGGGCGTCGGTGTCCACGTAGGCGATCCGGATACCCGGCCGCTCCTCCTTGAGGCGGGCGATGGCAACGCCGGCGTCGTTGTAGACGCAGAAACCGCTGGCCTGCGAGCGGAGCGCGTGGTGGAGGCCGCCGGAGATGCACATGGCGTGCGCCGCGTCCCCGCGCATGACGACCCGGCACGCCTCCAGAACCCCGCCCACCACGCGGGCGCAGGCGGCGTGCATGTCCGGGAAGACGGGATTGTCCCCTGTACCTATGCCGTAATTGAGAAGGTCCGAGAGGAGGGCCGACCCCCGGCCGGCCTCCTGGACCATGCGCACGTAGGTGAGGTTGTGGACGGTGGTGAGGTCCCTGACGGTGGCCGGTTCGGAAGGTGTCAGGGGATAGTCCTCCAGGAGGCCCATGTTTTCGCAGAGCTCCAGGGTCAGGCGGAGGCGCAGGGGGTTGAAGGGATGCTCGCCGCCGAAGCCGTAGGACTCCAGGGCGGTGTCGTGGACGATGGCGGCCTTGCCGGTCACGGCCGGGGCGGCCAGAGCACCGTATAGTCCGCCTTCTCCAGGACGTCGGCGGCGTGGGCCGGGTTGATGGTGTCCACCCGGAAGACGGCGACGCGGGAAGGAGGCTCGCCCTCCAGGCGGGGGCCCGTCACCACGCTAACGATGTTGACGCCGAGCTCTCCGATCAGGCCTGCGACGCCGGCCAGGGTGCCGGGCCGGTCCGGCACGACGACCTCCATCCGGCTCCCCGGCTCGTGCGCCCCGAGCAGGTAGACCAGCGACTCCATCACGTCAGACGAGGTCAGGATGCCGACTAGCTCGCCCTCTTCGAGGACCGGGAGGCAGTTGATCTTCTTCTCCCGCATCGTGTTGGCCGCCGCGTCTATGGGATCGTCTGGCCTGGCCGTCACCACCTCCCGAACCATGACGTCCCCCACCCGCACCTCCGCGAGCGCCGCCGCCCGAGCCGAGTCCCCGAAGGCCGGCGTCGCCGACCGCAGGTCCCTGTCCGAGACGATCCCGACCAGGCTCCCTCCGTCGAGCACCGGCAGGTGCCGGATGCGCCTCTCCCTGCACAGGGCGAGCGCCTCCCCCGCCGTGTCCCCCGGCGAGAGTGTCGCCACCTCGCGGGCCATTGAGTCCTTTACCTGAAGCATCCCAACCTCCTTTCCCTTCCCCGGATTGTATAGGAGCCTGCCATCCGGGGCGGGCCGCCGCAAGCTGGTATAAAGGCGCCGTGGCCGAGACGCTCAACCAGCTCCTCGCGGACAAGGCGACCCTCCTGGTGCGGGAGAACTTCACCGGCGTCCGGGCGGAGTGGTGGTGGGAGCGCCGCATGGGCGGCGGCATCGAAGTATGCCAGGAGCTCGACCCGCAACGGATGGCCCGCGACCTCTCAGAAGAGACCGGCCGGGAGGTCTCCGTGGCACGCCACAGGATCGCAGACGAACTCGGCCTCGAAGACGACGAGCCCGTGGTGCTCACCTTCGAACTCTCCGGCGACCTCACCGCCGCTGAGGCGGCCCGGATGCTCCAGGAGAGATCTTCGCGCCCCGAGGGCCTCGCCGCCGCGGTCTACGCTGAGGTCGAAGAGGCCCTGGCGAGCGGGTAGTCGCCGGCCGTCACGCGCGAATGATGAGGTCTTCAGTAACTCGGCATGGAGTCGTCCACGTCGGCGTAGGCGTCGAGGCCACCTTCCAGGTTGGAGACGAAGTGAAAACCGGCCCGGTTCAAGGCCTGTGTGACGTGGGCGCTGCGGGCGCCGTGGTGGCAGATCACGACGGTCTCGGCGCTCGGGTCCAGCTCGTGGAAACGCTCCTCTATCTCGGAGAGCGGGACGAGGGTGGAGCCTTCGATCCTGGCGAGATCGTACTCCCACTCCTCCCGCACGTCGAGCAACACGGGCCAGTCCCCCGCGTCCAGACGCTCCTTGAGCTCGCGCGGGCTTATGTTCTCGTAGTCCATCTCCCGCACGGCCCTAGAACTCGTAGTCCGCGACGATGCGCCCGGTCGTCGTGGCGTTCAGCTTCTCGACGACCGCCAGGTGCGCGGGATGGCCCATGTACACCTGCAGCCCCGCCGCGTCCTCGAACCGGGCGAACAGCGCGTGCGTGTACTCCCCCGAACGCCCGCTAAAGTCCTCCCCCACCGACAGGTCCACGACCCCGGGAACCTCGTCCCTCAACCCCCGAATTGACGCCAACAGGTCCTCGACCTCCTCCCCCGAAGCTTCGTCCTTCACCGCAAAGAACACCAGATGATCTACCACGAAAACTCCCCTTCCCTCGAACCTACACACCTTCCAACCACGCAACTCCAGACAACCAGAAGCCCGCCCCAGCAGACCTAAAGCCTAATGCCTAGAACCTAAAAGATCCTCCGCTCCGACTCTTCCATCGGATAGTCGTTGATCGAGGCATCTCGTCGCTTCATCAGGCCGTTCTCGTCGAACTCCCAAAGCTCGTTGCCGTGGCTTCGCCACCATTGTCCCTCGGCGTCCCGGCTCTCGTACTCGAACCTGACCGCTATGCGGTTCTCGGTGAAGCACCAGAGGTTCTTCTCGAGCCGGTAGTCGAGCTCCCGAGCCCACTTGCGCGTCAGGAAGGCGACGATTTCCTCGCGTCCCTCGAAGAACTCGTCGCGGTTACGCCATTGCGAGTCCTCGGTGTACGCGAGCGACACCTTCTCCGGATCGCGTGTGTTCCAGCCGTCCTGGGCTGCTTTGACCTTCTGCCTCGCGGTCTCCTCGTTGAATGGAGGTACCGGAGGTCTTACCTCCTGGTCCTCGCCGCTCTGCTGCATACGCTGGTCCTCCTTTCGGCCTCTACGGTCGGGTGTTGGTTTTGCCCCGCACCCGACCCTTCTTCAGCGGCAGTTTCCCACAGTCGATGCTGTTGCGTTCGGCGAGAATGGCTAGGCCAACGCCGGCCCCGGTGCGCAGCTAGCTACTCACCCCGGCTAGGCGCAGGACTTCAAACAAAACCCTGGTGGCGATCACGACAGCCACCATGCCGGAGAACACGCCGACTAGGAGGACGACGATGCTCAGCAAGGCGCTTAGACCCAATGCCTTCCACACGGCCAAGTAGCCTGCCGCGAGTCTCCAGGCGATGAGCACGATCAACACTGGAATTTCGGCGCCAATTCCTGGCAGCGAAACCAGGGAAGCAAGCAGGATGAGCAAGCCCGGAACGACGGAGAAGCCGAATGGGCGCAGTACCTGTGCGTAGGTAGCCTTGACACCGAGGAGGTACTTACCGAGCAGGTAGATGATCCCAGAGGCACCCCCAAAGAATGCGATCTCGCCCAGCACGCCGAACAGGAAACCAATCACGGGGTTCTCCTCGAAATTCATCCCGCGAATTATCCCCCCGACGCCATGCGCCAGGGCCACCAGCGCCACGACCGTCAGCGCTTGCCTGGTGGCCCTGGCGTCCGCTCTGGCCTCCCCGTACAGGCTAGCGTCGAGTCGCGCAGCCCGGATCATGCGATGTAGAAGTCCTCCTGAAGCACCGCGCTGGATCGGACTCAAAGACGACACGACCTTCCTCGCTCGCATTCTCGACACCCCGACGATGGTACGGACCGCCATGGTAACAAGCGAGGATGAATCGATGATGAAATGTGCGTGCGACCTTTGAGACGATTACCTGTGAGCATGCCCGGGAGCGGGGCTGCTGCACCCTTTCCTTCTTCCGTCGCTCCCCTTCTATCCTTCCACAAAGCTGTCCTCTCTACCCGGGCGCCTCTTTTACTCCGCGCGGCGTGCGGTTTACCAGGTAGATGCCTGAGACGATGAGGGCTGCGCCTGCGAGGAGCGGGAGGCCGAGCGTCTCGTCGAGCAAGACGGCTCCGATGACGACGGCGGCGAGCGGCACGACGAAGATAAAGGAGGCGACCCGGCTCGCCTCCCCTGCCCGCACCAGGCCGAAGAAGAGCAGCCACGCCAGCCCCGTCCCGACGAACGCGGAGTACAGGACGCTCGAGACGAACGGCCCGGTCCAGGAGATGTCCGACAACCGCTCCGTGAAGAGCCCGAGCGTCGTGAGCACGACCCCGCCCGCGAGGAACGGGAGGGCGACCGCCCATAGCGTCGAGATACGCGCCTCGTACCTCTTGAACCCGACAGTTCCGATCGCCCAGAACAGCGCGGAGGCCACCCCGGAAACGACGCCCACCAGGGTGACCTCCCTCGCCGCGCCCAGCAGGCCCGCCGAGCTCACGGCCACGATGCCGGCGAAGCCGAGCAACAGGCCGACGACCTTGGTGGCCGTCAACGGCTCCCCAAGGACCGTCCACGCCAGGACACCGACGAGTATGGGCTGAAGGTAGATCAAGACCGCCGCGGTACCCGAGGGCAGGTACAGCACCGCGAACGTCTGGGCGCCGATGAACAGCACCACGTTGAACGCCCCGAGGTACGCGAAGACCCGCCAGTCCCGCCCGAGGTTCGGGGCCCCACCCCAGACGAGCGCCACGGCCGTCATGATGACCCCGGAGAGCAGGGTCCGCAGTCCGGCGAAGAGCACCGGAGGGGCGTAGTCCAATCCCACCTTCACCACGGAGAACGACGAGCTCCAGGCCAGCACGAGCACCGCGAACGCCAGCACCCCGAAACGGCGCCTGCCGAAGAGCCTCAAGCTAGTTGCGTGTTGTCGCGTTGCGGTGGAATCAAAGCCACGACAGCTTACTACGCGGCAACGGGTCCGCGCCGCCCACTAGGCGTAGAAATTCCGGACCCAGCGGTGGTTCTTCAAGAGCCGCACCTGGTCTTCTGGCAGTCCCTCGCCGTCGCCGACGCGCATGTTCCGTTCGACGTTCCGGACGGAGCGCATGCCCGGGATCACGGCGGAGACCGCAGGATGGCTGAGGATGTACCGGAGGGCAACCTCCGCGATCTCGTCCTCGCCCACTCCGAGCTCGGAGACGATGGCCCGTACCCGCTCCTGGACCTCCCGCTTGCGGTCGTCGCGGAAGTAGTGGTTGCGGAAGTCGCCCTCGTCGAACTCCGTCTGGGGCGTTATGGCGCCGGTCAGGGCGCCCTCGTCAAACGGGACGCGCACGATGACGCCGACGCCGTGCTCTTGGCAGGCGGGCAACAGCTCGTCCTCGGGGCTCTGGTCGAAGACGTTGTAGATCACCTGCACGGTGTCCACCAGGCCCGTCTCTATTAGCTTGACGGCGTTGGCCGGCTGGTGGTCATTGATGGAGACGCCGAAGTGGCGGATCTTGCCCTCCCTCTTCAGGTCCTCCACCGCCTCTTGCCAGCCCCCCTCGCCGAGCCACTCGTCCTGCCAGACGTGGAACTGCTGCACGTCTATGGTCTCCAGGCCGAGATTCTTCAGGCTCGTCTCGGTGCACTCCCTGACGTGGTCTGCCGGGAAGGTCTCGTCCGGGTGGAGGCCGGAGGGCGCAGGAAAGGTGAGGTTTTTGGGTGGGATCTTGGTCGAGACGTGGACGGTCTCGTCTCTCTCCCTGACGGTCTGCCCCACGAGCCGCTCGCTGTGACCGTCGCCGTAACCGAGCGCCGTGTCTATAAAGGTCAGCCCGAGGTCTATGGCGCGGTTGAGCGCCCGCAGGGACTCGTCGTCCTCGGCGCCCATCCACTGGCTCTTGCCGATGCCCCACGCCCCGTAGCCGACCTCGGAGACTTCGAGGCCCGTCCGGCCGAGCTTCCTGTAGTTCACGCAAACCTCCATCTATACCAATCGGCGGATGATCCGCCTTCTTACCACGAGGGAGTCGAGGCGAAACAGCGTCCGCGCGGTGTGCGTGTCTATAATGCTTGCATGAGAAGGGGAGGATAGCGGTGCGGGTATTGGACAGGCGCCAGGAGGCGCTGGTGGAGAGGGAGCGGGCGCTTTTGGGGCGTCTCGCGGACTTTCTCGTCGGCTTCGGGGCGCCGGGGGAGGACGTGGAGATCTCCCGCCGGGCGCTCTCCGACCTTGAAGAGTTGTTCCTGCTCGTCATCGTCGGGGAGTTCAACTCCGGGAAGAGCGCGTTCGTGAACGCCCTGCTCGGGGCGGACGTTTCCCGGGAAGGGGTCACGCCGACGACGGACAGGATCACGCTGCTGCGGCACGCGGAGGAGCCAACGGAGCGGGAGCGGCGGGACGGCGTTTTGGAGCGGGGTCATCCTAACGACTTTTTGCGCGAGGTCGCCATCGTGGACACGCCGGGGACGAACGCGATCATCCGCCACCACGAGGAGCTCTCCCGCGGCTTCGTCCCCCGCAGCGACCTGGTCATCTTCGTCACGTCGGCGGACAGGCCCCTCACGGAGAGCGAGCGGGGGTACCTGGAGCTCGTGCGGGACTGGGGGAAGAAGATCCTGCTCGTCGTCAACAAGGCGGACCTCCTCGACGAGGAGGATAAGGTCGCCCAGGTCCGCCGTTTTGTCGAGGACGGCCTCCGCTCCGCATTGGGCCTCTCGCCCCCCATCTTCTTCGTCTCATCCCTGCTAGCCCGCCGGGCGAAGGCCGCTACGAGCGCGATGGAGAGCAGGGCCCTGCTGCAAGCGAGCGGCTTCGGCGACCTCGAGACCTACGTCCACGACCTGCTGGACGAGGAGGGCCGGGTGCACCTCAAACTCCAGAGCCCGCTGGGTCCCGTCGAGGAACTGGCGCGGCGCTACAGAGGCGCGGTCGATGAGCGGCTGAACCTGCTTGAGGACGACTTCAGGACCTCCGAGAACGTGGAGTCGCAGCTCGAGGTCTTCGTCGAGGACATGGAACGCGACTTCGAGGCCCGGATGGCGGAGATCGAGAACATCATCCACCAGATGAACGAGCGGGGCGACGAGTGGTTCGAGAGAAACATCCGAATAGGCAACGTCGGCGAGCTGGTCCGGCGCGAGAAGATCCAGGACCGCTTCCAGCGCGAGGTCGTCGCCGACACCGAGACCCTGATCGACGATCGCGTGCAAGAGCTCGTGGACTGGATGGTCGACCGGAACCTGAAGCAGTGGCGGGCCATCGTCGAGTACGTGAACCGCCGCCGGCAGGCGCAGTACGACGAGCACCTGATCGGCGACGTCGGCGACAACTTCGAGTACAACCGCAGCCAGGTGCTGGGTTCGGTCGGCAGGAACGCGACGGCGGTCGTCAGAGACTACGACCGGGAGCGGGAATCGGAGCAGATAGCGCTCTCCTTGCAGGGGGCCGTCGCCCAGACGGTCGCCGCCGAGGTCGGCGCCCTGGGCCTCGGGGCGGTCGTGGCCACGGTCGCCATGGCCGCCGCCGTGGACGTGACCATGACGCTCTCGGCGCTCCTCCTCGCCGGCCTGGGGTTCTTTATCCTGCCCAACCGCCGCCGCAAGGCCCGCCGGGAGTTCCGCGAGAAGACCGAAACCCTGCGCGCGAAGCTCTCCGAGGTCGTGCGCCGCCAGTTCGACTCGGAGCTGGGCCGCTCCGTCGAGCGGATGCGCGAGGCCATAGCACCCTACACCCGATTCGTCAGGACCGAGCACGCCCGCATGGCCCGCGCCCGCGAAGACCTCGCCGGGATAGACGCCGAGGTGGACGCCTTGAAAGGTGAGATCTCCACCCCGGGCCCGGGTCCGCGGGGCAATTCCTGAACCTCCCTCGAAGGCCGTGATGGAACTCCGGATCGGTGCTATGATTCGCCTTCCTTGAGAGATTGAGGGGGGAGAAAACGCACAACATATTGCGGCCCTCGCCGCCGGGCGACGCAACGCCTGGGGTGGGGACAGAGGTTCAACGTGTCTCCAAAATCGCCGTCCCGGGGGGCCAGAGGGCCCGTGGGGTGCGGTTGCCCCGCATGCCGGGGCTCGACGGGCTGCGGGCCCTCGCGGTCGTGGCCGTGCTCCTCTACCACGCGGGCCTGGCCTGGATGCCCGGCGGCTTTCTCGGCGTCGAGGTCTTCTTCGTCATAAGCGGCTACCTCATCACCGCGCTCCTCGTAGCCGAGTGGCGCCAGCGGGGCCGGATAGACCTTGGGGCGTTCTGGATGCGGCGCGCGAGGAGGCTACTGCCGGCGCTGTACCTCGTCGTCGTGGCGACGCTGGCCTACGCCGTCTTGTTCCTGCCGGGCGAGGTGGCGGGGCTGCGGGGGGACGCGCTCTCGGCGTTCGGGTACTTCACGAACTGGTACCTGATCTTCGGCAACGAGTCGTACTTCGAGGCGATGGGACGCCCCTCGCTCCTGAGGCACCTGTGGTCGCTGGCGGTCGAGGAGCAGTTCTACCTGCTCTGGCCCCCCGTGGTCGCCCTCGGGATAAGCCTCGGCGCCCGGCGCTGGCGGCTGCGGCGCCTGATGTTCGTCTCGCTCGCCGTGGCTGGCGGCTCGGCACTACTGATGGCCGCCCTGTACGCGCCGGGGATCGACCCCTCCCGCATCTACTACGGCACCGACACCCGCGCCACGGGCCTGCTGCTCGGGGCGGCCCTGGCTTTCGTCTGGCGCCCGGGCGAACGCCGGTCCAGGGAGGCCTGCGCCCACCCGAGGGCGCGCGCGGCCCGTCCCGCCGGGCGGTTCCGGCGCAGGTGGGGCTGGATGCGCCCCGCCTTGCTCGACGTTGTCGGCCTTGCCGCCCTGGGCGGGCTCGTGGTGTTCTGCCTACGCCTCGACGAGTTCCAGCCGCTCCTCTACAAGGGCGGCTTCGCCGCGGTCGGGCTGACCACCGCCGCCCTCGTCGCGGTCGTCGCCCATCCCCAGGCGCGGGTGGGGACCCTCC
>JALZNL010000471.1 GCA_030857715.1 Actinomycetota bacterium
CTCGCTACGACGCCGAGGGGGCGGACGAGATCGTGTTCTACGACATCACCGCCTCCGCCGAGGAGCGCGACACCGCCACCGCCCTCGCCCGCCGCGCTGCCGAGGAGGTCTTCGTGCCATACACCATCGGCGGCGGGGTGCGCACCACCGAAGATATGCGCGCCATGCTCCGCGCCGGCTCGGACAAGGTCTCCATAAACTCTGCGGCGGTCAAGACGCCGCAGATAATATCCGAAGGGGCCGAACGCTTCGGTAGCCAGTGCGTCGTACTCAGCGTGGACGTAAAACGGCGCGATGGGGGACCCGGATGGGAGGTCTATCTCAACGGTGGGCGGGTCAACACCGGTCTGGATGCTGTAGAGTGGCTGGTCGAGGGCGAGCGGCGCGGGGCCGGAGAGTTCGTGTTGAACAGCATGGACTCCGACGGCATGGAGACCGGCTACGATCTGGATCTCATCTCCGAGGTCGCCTCGCGCACCGAGGTTCCGGTCATAGCCTCCGGTGGGGCCGGTAGCCCGCAACATATGGTGGCCGCCGTAAAGGCCGGAGCTGGAGCCGTGCTCGCGGCGAGCATCTTCCATTTCGGCGAGTACACCATAGCGGACGTGAAACGCGAACTGGCGGCGGCGGGTATACCTGTTAGATGAAGTTTAGGGTGAGAGTTGGGTGAGATGAGCAAGTTGGACGAGATACGATTCGACGAGTTCGGGATAGCGCCGGTGGTTATACAGGATGCCGAGACGGGCGAGGTCTTGACCTTGGCCTACGCCAACCGCGAGTCTGTCGAGAAGACGCTGCGGAGCGGCGAGGCCCACTTCTACTCCCGCTCGCGCGACGCCTTGTGGCGCAAGGGCGAGACCAGCGGAAATACCCAGAGGGTGGCCGAGGTGCGCGTGGACTGCGACGCGGATTCCCTGCTCTACAAGGTCCACCCGGACGGTCCCGCCTGTCACACCGGCGAGAATAGCTGCTTCTACACCACGCTCGCGGGAGAGGGTGTAGGCGTCGAGAAGGGGTTGGCCGCCGCCAAGGAGACCGCCGGGGCGATGCTGGATCGGCTCGCCGCCACCGTATCGGCCAGGCACGCCTCCTCGACAGAGGAGTCCTACACCGCCAAGCTCCTAGCCAGCGGCACCAACCGCGTCGCCCAGAAGGTCGGCGAGGAGTCCGTGGAGGTCGTGATCGCGGCCATGAGCGATCATCGGCTCGCCGAAGAGTCCGCCGATCTTCTATATCATCTTATGGTGCTCTTGGAGGAACGCGGCGTCGGGTTCGAGAGGGTCGGCGAGGTACTGCGTGACCGGCACCGCTAAGTCGAGCGGGGCGACGGAGCCCGGGCTAACACCGTCCCTGGGTGAGGCTCGTCGTCTCGCCCGCGACTACGACGTCGTCCCCGTGTACCGGGAGTTTATCGGGGACCTCGAGACCCCGATATCGGCGCTGATGAAGTTCTCCGACGAGGAGAGTTTCTTTTTGCTGGAAAGCGCAGAGGCTGCCGAGCGATTCGGCCGATATTCTTTTCTGGGATTCGATCCCAAGCGCACCCTGACCTACCGGAACGGCGCATACACCGTCGTGGACGCCGATGGGGTGCGCGAGGTCCCAGCGTCTGACCCGTTCAAGGGGCTGGCCGAGATTGTGGGCCAGAGGAGCGTCGCGCCGCTCGATAACCTCCCGGCTTTCGTGGGCGGCGCGGTGGGTTACTTCTCCTACGACGCCGTGCGCTACGTCGAGCGTCTCCCGGATGCTCCACCGGACGATCTGGACGTACCCGAGGCGTGCTTCGCCGTGACCGACACGCTCGTGGTCTTCGACCACCTGCGCCACAAGGTGTTAGTGATCTCGCTGGTAGACGCCGGTGCTCTGCGCGACGTCGAAGGCGAGGGCTTCGCCACGGCCTACCGTCGCGCCGCCGACGACATCCGGCGCGTCGCGGAACGCCTGGCCGCCCCGACCCCGCGCAAGAGCCTCTCCGCCGGGAGTCTGAAACCTGGCTTCGAGACGGCTTCCACATTTACCCGCGCGGGCTATGCGGAGGCGGTGGAGAAGGCGAAGGAGTACATTCGGGCGGGCGACGCCTTCCAGATCGTGCCCTCCCAACGGTTCTCCGCCGAGGTTGGGGATCTCGACCCGCTTCTCTTGTACCGGGGCCTCAGAACCGTCAACCCCTCACCATACATGACGTATCTCAAGCTTGGGGATCTATCGCTGGTGGGCGCCTCGCCGGAGCCGCTGGTGCGCGCCGAGGGCGGACGCGTGATGACCCGTCCGGTAGCCGGCACCCGGTGGCGCGGGGCGGATGCCGAGGAGGACGCCGCTCTGGCCGAGGAGCTTCTCGCCGACGAGAAGGAGCGTGCCGAGCACGTCATGCTGGTCGACCTGGGCCGCAACGACCTCGGGCGGGTCTGCGAGATAGGCAGCGTGGAGCTCGGGCGTTTCATGGAGGTAGAGCGTTACTCGCACGTAATGCACATCGTCTCCACGGTGGAGGGGAACCTGCGGGCCGGTATGAGTGCCCTCGACGCGCTGGCGGCCGCCTTTCCGGCCGGCACGGTCTCCGGCGCACCAAAGGTCCGAGCGATGGAGATAATAGACGAGATCGAGCCAACCCGCCGTGGGCCCTATGCCGGTGCAACCGGTTACTATGGCGTTGATGGCCGCCTCGATACCTGCATAACCCTGCGCACCGCCCTCCTCAAAGACGACTCGATATATTTCCAGTCCGGCGGCGGGGTGGTTGCCGACTCCGATCCCGCTGCCGAGTACGAAGAGTCCCGAAACAAGGCGCGTGCCATAGTCCGCGCCCTGGAGGTCGCAGCCAGCCCTAACCTCTGGCTTTAGACTACCCCAGGCCTTACCGCTCGCAGATGGATATGCAGCATGTAAACCTCAAGTATACGGTAATATTTTGAGTTGCATATGATTTTTGTTCTTATAGAGTACGTGGGCACAACGTGATCCGCATACGATGCGTATGGTGAGATCGCGGAAAGCTGTATAGAGGGGGGC
>JALZNL010000472.1 GCA_030857715.1 Actinomycetota bacterium
ATGAGGTAGAGGGCCGCCGTGGAAAGAACGCCGAGGACAGTCATCGAGACGAGTTGCCCCCCCAGCCAGCCGAGGAGGCTTGTTCGCACCTCGGAGAGCAGACCGCGGACCCCTTCCCTCTTCTCGGGCGGGAAGAGCCTGACGATCCACCCGACGACCGGTCCCGGCATCGCTGCCAGGTAGAGGGGGACGAACAGGAGGACGATGAGGCCGGCGAAAAACGACGCCACGCTGCCGAACAGGCCGAGTGCACCACCCAGCAGCTTGCGTCCCGCGCTTGCTAAGGTCGATGGGGAGACATCGCCGCCCCCCTCGCTGCCTATGTTGAGTCCCAGATCATCCGCCACTCGCCCAGTCCGCTCGACGAGCTGGGAAAGGGCGCCGGGCAGGGCCGAGGCCAGTTGCACCGCTTGCTCGGCGAGCACGGGGAAGAGCAGGTAGCCGCCCGCGCCGAGGACGGCCACGCCGGCCAGGAAGATGAGGGCGACGGAGACGGCCCTTGGCACCTTGCGCCGGTGAAGCGCCTCCACGGGGGCCGAGAGCGCCACGGCCAGGAGGACCCCCGTGGCGAGCAAGAGCGCCGTCGTCGCCACCGCGGCCAGGGACCGGTAGGCCAGGAACAGTGCGAAGCCCACAAGCACGGCCCGCAACAGCCCGCGGTTCGTGAGCGATGCCCTCACCGGTCCGGTCCTGGCCGCGCCGGACTCTGGGGGCGCTCGGGCACTACGCGGGCCGCTTTGCGCGCCCGTTGATCGCGAGCGCGACGAACGCGGCGGCGAGGGCGCCGACGCTGTTGGCGATCAGGTCGGTTATGGCGTCCGAGAGGCCGAACACGACGGTGATACCGAAGACCTGGCCGGTCGTCCACTCGGCGATCTCCCACAGCGATCCCGCGGTCACGCCGAACGTGAAGACCGCCGTCCCCATCGCGATCGCCCGTCCGCTGGGAACGGCGCCCCGGTAGACAAGGAAGAAGGACGCGAGCGTCAGGGAGAAGATCGTGACGGTGTGGGCCACCTCGTCGTAGAGCACAGGCCCGTCGAAGAGGTTAAAGACGAAGCCGAACGCGTTCAGGAGCGCCGAGAGCGCGACGAGCGCGTCGAACACGTTGGGCAATTTATCGTCTCGCAGTAGGTAGGCGAAGGACAGAACGATGAAGAGAGCCATGGAGAGCACGCCGACCGGGTCCAAGGTGAGGAGTTCCCACGCGAGCGCGAGGGCCAGCACGGCGCGGATCGCCCACGCGGCCCTTTGGTACGACGGCGAGCGGATCGCCGACGACCAACGCGTCCCGCTCACGTCCCCCTCGATGCCCCGGCCTTGACGACCTGGTAGACGACCACCACGACGGCCGCGACGAGCAGCAGGTGGAACAGGGCCCCGGCGATACCGAGGACGAGCTTGAACACTACCCACAAGACGACCAGCAGGATAACCAAGCCCCACAACAGGCCAGCCAAAGACCATACCCCCTTCGATAGAGAACCGGATGCCGTATGCACCCCGCCTACCTTGTACCCGTGGCCGAGCCGATCATCACAGAGCAACGGTTAAGGTTCGGTTAAGTAAAAGCGGCCCCCGAACTTCGGAGAACCCCCTACAGGCGAAGTTCCGAGAATCATCCTTCCACGAGGTTGGGTGAATAGGGGCATGAAGAAGGCCGGAGCGTCGTGCCCCGGCCCTCCCTCTCGCCGATAACCGCCCCGACGCGGCGGCTCTTCTAGGCGACCCTCCTAGACGTCGCGGTACTCGGTGGCGTCCTCGACGTCGACCTCTTCCCTGCGCACGTCCTCCTCGACAACTTCGGTATCTTCGACCACCTCCTTGCGAACCCTGACCTCTTCCTTGGCCACGGCCCGCTTGTCCACGACGACCTCCTCCTCGGTCACCGGCACAGAGACCTCCTCCTCGCCGATCTGCGCCCCGCTCGCCTCGCCGGTCCCCGGAACCCGCTCGACGGAGACCTCCTCGTGCTTGACCGGCACGTCGACCCGTTCGCGGTCGGTCCTCACGCGCTTGCGGACCTTCACCGAGCCGGCTTCCCGCTCACGGGTACCGACGACGAGTTCCTCCTCGCTCCTCTGCACCCTGATCTCCTCCTCGCCGGCCCCGCCGGAGGAGGCGCTCGCGCTCGACCCTTCCCCCCCAGACGTCCCGGCGCCGACACTTTCCTCGGGGGGACCCTCGTGGTACTCGCCGTAGGTGCCGCTGCGCGCCGCGCTATCCAACCCGTAGTGGATGCGCACCCTCTCCTCGAATTCGGGCGTTGCCGCCTCCTCGTCCGCGAGCGTCGGTCCCTGCTCGACCACGTTGTTGGAACGCGCGACCACCATGCGCCCCCGCTCATCGTCGACCGTGACGACCTCGGCGGGGATGATGAGAGCGGACTCGGTACCCGAACGGTCCTTCTTCACCCCCACGTACTCGAGCTCCTCTTCCTCGTCTAGGAACAGGGTATCCACCGTAGCGAAGTGCTTGCCGAGCTGGTCGTAGGCCTCGTAATCCGCGTGGCGCTCCTCGTAGGCCAAGCGGCCTACCTCCTCTTTGCTGGCGTCGCTGCCTTCGCCAGGCGTGTCGTCTGCACGGTCCTCTGCATGGCCCTCTGCTGGCATGGAACCTGTCTCCGCCCGTCCGAGGCCCTCGACCGCCCCTTCCACGACCCCGGAGGCCAGGCCGACGGCCGCGCCCGTCGCCCGGGTAGCCGCGCTTGCTACGCCCGCTACGGCGCCCTCGGGTCTTTCCTTCGGTGGGCTCGGGCCTCCGCCGTAGTCGCTGCGGTCCCTGACATGCCCGTCCTTGGCGTGCAGCAGGAACGCGGTCCGGTCCTTGCGGGCGACCTCTCGGCCCACCTCGGCCGCCTCCGCCTGAGTACGGTGGACGGAGGTGGCCCGCTCGTTGCCCTCTCGCACCACCGCCCAGCCGTCTTTCCTCGGAAGGACGTGCACCGGGGGCTTCTTCGCCATACTCGACCTCCTAAACGGTCGCTTGGCCGTCTTTGAAT
>JALZNL010000060.1:0-8629 GCA_030857715.1 Actinomycetota bacterium
CGCTCGTCCACGGTCTTAGAAGGAGGAGCTTCCGGGGCCCTGTCTCGCGTTGATCCGCTCGGCGGTCTTATAGGCGTCGTAGACGGCGTAGATGACCGTAATCGCATGCGTAACGAAGCCTATGAGGACGAACATCAAGGCGGCGTTGATGGCGTCGATTATTATCAGGATCAAACCCTTCATGATCTCGCCGTTGTAGATCTGGCCGAGACCCGGCAGTAGAAAGCTCAACACCGCCGATAGACCCGCGCTCTTCATAGTGCCCGTCCTTTCTTCGGATTTTGAAGCATAGTCGTGACCTTTCCCCTTTTCCTGTGTTGGTATACGTCTAGAACCGCCACTCGTTTCACCGCCGGTGCTCCTCCTTGAGCCGGAGGTACTCTTCGTCTTCGGCCGCAGCCCGCCACTTCTCGCGGAAAACCTCCGCCGCCCGGCCCTTCTCCAGGTCCTCTTTTTCGCGTGGTTTGCTCTTCTTGCCGCCCTCGTACTTTGCGTACCGTAGACTCCTCGTCCATCCCATCTGCAAATACTTTCTGGCGACGTCCATCCCGACGAAGTCGCCTTCGGCCCGGTACTCCTCGAACTTCGCGTAGATGCTCTCGGACGACGCCCGGGCCGCCTCTTCGGTCTTGAAGCTCCACAGCGGCAACAGCTCGCCCTTGTACGGCTCGGCGTGGAACACGCCCTGCTCCCCGCGCCCGATTCTGTAAACCTCCGGGTGCTCCCGCAGGTCCACGCCGTCGTACGGATAGCTCATCGCGTCAGGTCGCTGATGAACGCCGGCACTTCGAGCTCGACCGCCTCGCCACCCTAGGTCGAGATCTCCCGAAAGGGCCAGAACTCGATGTAGCAACCGTCACCAGGAAACAGCTTGACCTCCCTGGCTACCTCCAGGCCCTCGGCGTTGGATGCCTCGTGGTCGGGGTTTTCCTTTCCCACCTCCAGGCGATCCAGCGCCGCCAGCCACGCGCGAATCCTCGCGACCAGAGGCCCGGGCGTCCCGAAGTACTCCGGGTACACGCTTACACCCCGCGTTGCGGAACCGGGGAACGGGATCTCCCAGAGACCTCCTGTACTTCCGCAGGTAGTTCTCCTCGATAAACTTTCACACCACGGGTTCGTCTTCCCGCCGGAAGCCCCTGTAGAACTCGGGCCGACGATCTCCGAACCCGGGTTTAGGATCTCCCAAGTCGTGCCCCGTCCACAACCGGAACAGGTTTCGAGACTTCGTGCGGTGCGGACGGGCCATCTCGGAGAGAGTCTAACCTCCCACACGGCTTCGCGACGACCCCTCTCTAAGTACTTGACAGAACGTTCAATCACGAGTAAGCTGCGGTTATTGAACGTTCGATCAAGGAGAATTGGTTGGCGGAGGAGTTGGACAGGCGGGGTCAGATCCTGGACGCGGCGTTCGAGGAGTTCTCGACGAAGGGGTTCAAGGGGGCGACGATCAAGAGCATCGCGGGGGCTGCGGGGTTACAGTCTCCGGCCTTGATCTACTGGTACTTCCCGGACAAGGAGGCGTTGTTCAACGCGGTGCTGACTACGCACGCGCCGCTGCGGAGCGCGGTGGAGGACCCCGCTTCCATGATGGACCGTCCGCCGGAGGAGGTGCTGCCGGAGATCGCGCGCGCGTACTTCGCGACCGTGAACAACCCGGTCAGCCAGCGCATGATGAAGCTTCTGGTGGGAGAGGCCATGAGGCGTCCGGCGCTCGCGGACATGCTCGGCAGGGCGACGGCGGTGAGGGTGCTCGGCTTCCTCAAGGAGTACCTGTCGCGCCAGATCGAGCTGGGTCGTTTGCGGCCCCACGACACCCGCTCCGGCGCGCGGGCCTTCGTCGGGATGCTCATACCGCAGGCAGCCGGCAAGATCCTCTTCCCCGCCCTCCGCGAGGACGGCCTTACCGACGAAGACCACGTGGATACGGCCGTCGGCATCTTTCTCGAAGGGTTGAGGCCGGAGGTTTAGAGAAGGCCAGCAAAGGAGGTCCTGTCGTGGCGGAGAGAGCAGAGAAGAGGGAGAGGGCGAACACCGGTACTGTGGAGCCCCGAGAGGCGGCTGAAGTGACGCGCACGACCTGCGTTGTCGTGGGCGGCGGGCCCGGCGGCGCGGTGCTGGCGCTGCTGCTGGCGCGAAAGGGAATCGAGGTGACGCTGCTGGAGGCACATCCGGACTTCGATCGGGAGTTCCGGGGGGACACGCTGCACCCTTCGGTCATGGAGATCATGGACCAGTTGGGCCTCGCCGACCGGCTGCTACAACTGCGGCACAGCAAGGTGGACCGCTTGACCATCCAGACCGACGCCGGGCCCTTCACGCCGGCGAACCTCTCCCGCCTAAAGACGAAGTTCCCTTACATCACCATCATGCCCCAGACCAGCTTTCTGGAGTTCGTCGTCGGCGAAGCGGAGAAGTATCCGAGCTTCCGGGTGGTGATGGGGGCGCGGGTGCGGGAGCTCGTCGAGGAAGACGGCGTGGTGCGAGGCGTGCGATACGAGGACGAGGACGGACGGCACGAGGTGCGGGCGGCGCTCGTGGTCGGGGCCGACGGGCGCGGGAGCCGGGTGCGGCGGCTCGCGGGGATAGAACCCGTAAAGACCTCGCCGCCGATGGACGTGCTCTGGTTCAAGCTGCCGAGGGAACCCGGAGACGCCGAGGGCATCGTCGGCCGGTTCGGGAGGGGTCACATCGCGATCATGCTGGACCGGGATGATTACTGGCAGGCCGGATACGTGATCCCAAAGGGCACTTTTCCCGAGCTCCGCCACGAAGGCATCGGGGAGCTCAAGCGACAATTCGCCGAGGTCATACCGGAGTTCGCGGACCGCCTGGAGCACCTGACGGACTGGCGCAAGGTCTCGCTGCTCTCGGTGGAGTCGAGCCGTTGTCCGACGTGGCACCGGCCTGGGCTCCTGCTCATCGGGGACGCGGCGCACGTCATGAGCCCGGTGGCCGGCGTGGGCATCAACTACGCTATCCAGGACGCCGTGGCCGCGGCGAACATACTCGCCGGCCCGCTCCGTGAGAGCCAGGCGAGGTTGATCTCCGTGGACGAGAGACACCTCGCGGCGGTGCAGCGGCGGCGGGAGTTGCCGACGAGGGTGATCCAGGCGCTCCAGGCCCAGTTACAGAAGAACGTCCTGGCGCCCGCGCTCGGGTCGAGCGGGCCGTTCTCCCCCCCGCTCCTGCTGCGGTTGCTGCCGAAGGTACCCGGCTTTCGTGACGTCCCCGGCCGCCTGATCGGGTACGGGGTGTGGCCGTCGCGCGTCAGGTGACCCCGGCGCCCCTGGTCGGCTCCCTCTCGTCCCGGGGGCGTCGCCGGGGTCCGGTGCGGGACGGTTGCGCTCCGGAGGCCGCCTTCGAGGCGATCTGTGCGGCCTGGTTCGAGGAGGCCAGGCTAAGGTTGCGGGCCAGGTCGTAGTCTGCATCCGTCCGGGCGGCGTCGTACGCGGCGGCCTGACACCGGCCCATGTCCCGCTCGCTCTGCAGCCGCTTCGCGCCGCTCATGCCCATAAAAAACGCGGTGGCGAGGGCCCCGGCCGTGGCCCCATACACCTCGGGGACGGCCTGGCCCTGGCCGATTATGTAGAGCGTGCCGTAGGGCCCGTAGGCCAGCCACGGCACGCAGGCGGCCACGACGTCCAGGAATTCCCGTTCAGCACATAGATCCAAAGACCTCGCCGCGCTTCTTCGGGGGGACGCCGGCGTCCCCCGCCACGCCCTCGCTCAACAGCGGCCGGTTGGTGACCAGGATCGCGCCCACGATCCCGCCCAAAGACCCTGACATGAAAAGGACGACCGAGAAGCCGACCAGTATCCACGCGGGCATGATCCCTACCCCCGAAGACGTCTCTACTAACCGCTTGCGACCGCATCGGTGTCACGGTCGCCACCCGGCGCCCGCCCCAAGAACTCCTTTGCGGCGGCGCGGCCTTCTGGGGCGCCCCTTGCTGGTGCGTTTCGCCTGTTTCGGGCACGGGGACCTCCTTCTCTAACGGACGTTCGCTACGCCCCGGGCCCCACCCCGGACGGGACGGCGTAGGTGGTCTTGCCGATCCTCGGGAGGCCTGCCATGAAGGCAGGCCTCCCTCCCCGGCCGTCCTGCTCCCACCCGCTCGACACCGCTAGACCCTAAGCCAGATGCTCGGTGGGATGATCGTCGTGTAACCCTGTCCCCCGCCCGCTATCAAGGCGCGATGCCCCTCGTTCTCCGTGCGGTTGTTCGAGAGCGTCGGTACGCGGGCTTCCAGCACCTTCCCGTTGCCGAGTGCGATCCCGACGTGCCCCTGCATCGCCAGGGACGGCCCAAGGTATGGGGGAATAAACGAGCCAGCCGCGCGGCGTGTTCTCCACGGGCGGGTAGGGCTTGCTCCCTTTCATCCTGCCGAACGTGCGCCAGAAGGCCGCCGTCCCGCCAGGCCAGCCGTCGCCCTGGGCGCGGCCCACGGCGGGGAGCCCTGCGACGTGGGCCCGGAGGAAATTGACGAACGCCGAGCAGATTATCTCATGGCTCTTGGCGAAGGAGACGGTGTGGACCTTCGGGTCGCAGCGGGCATATAGGCTCGGACCTTCCGGCCAAGTCCCGTCCTTCCAGCCGCCGCCGTAGGGGGTACCGAGAAGCTTCGTCCCGAGCTCGATGGCCTCCTCCGCAAGTTGCAACGGGGTCTTCTCCTTAGGAGCGCTGTTCCCCGTGGTCGACGCGCTGACGGGCTTCGACACCTCGTCCTTGGTCGCCTTCTCCAGCCGTTCGGCCCACGCCCTCTCTTTGCTGGACATCTCGGCACCGTAGGTGTCTATGACGGCCTGCCAGTTCCCGGCCCCGGCGTTGTAGGCGGCGGCGCCGGCGGGCCACCCGAGGTTCGCTATGTGTCCGTTGAGAATGCGGAAACCCACGCGCACGTTCGACCTTGGCAAGTGCGCTCCACCTTCTTCTTCGGCCTCGCGCACGTACCCGATGGAGGTGAGCTGTGTGTAGCCGACGCCGTTCTGTCCGCCGCCGTCACCGACGTTGGCTATCAGCTTCTTTACGCGGTCCTTCGTGACGGCCACCTGACAATAAGGGGGCTCGTCCGTCCACTTCGGTCCCCAGTCGCAGTTGTGCCAGACGCCACCCTGGACCACGTAAGAGTGGTCGTCTTCGACTTCGAGATTGTAGACGGGTCCGAAGTACATTACGGGACACAATTCTATTCGCGACGCCAAGCCACCCTCGAACCTGCGAAAATCCCTCTTGTTACGACCTTTTCGACGAACCGGGATGGCGGGCGGCTCGGCTTCCCAAACGCGATAGCAAGGTTTCTTACCTTTAGACTGAATAATATGGATGCTGGGCGTGCCCCCTAGACGCCGCGAGATTTCCGCC
Organism: Actinomycetota bacterium; assembly: GCA_030857715.1. The sequence continues at coordinate 5,366 of JALZNL010000060.1, forward strand.
ACTTGCAACGCGAGCACCTCGGAGGTCTGGTTGAGCATCGTGGCACGCCCCGCGCCGTACTCCTTGTCTTCAAAGTAGGTGCCGTCTCCGTCCAAGATGCCGCGCAGGACGTGACGCACTTTTTCGACAGAGAGGTTGAAAAGTTCGGCCGGAATGCGCTTATTGTCGGAGCCTCGCCCAAACCACGCGGGAAAACTCTCGTAGAGGTTCATGCCGCCCACGGTAACTTCGAGACTGTTGGGCCGATCTTTCCGCGTGCGAAATCGGACCCTATAGCCAAGGCCCTCAAATACGGCTCGCAGGCGTTCGGCGTAGCTCTCTTCTTTCGCATTTAGAGAGAAGCAGATGAGTCCAAAGCTGGTAGACCCCTCCGCGATGTACAATCCTAGCGCCCACAGGTTCTCGGGCGTGAGCGGTATCGAGGTCGCCCCCCTGCGCCTCGGCCCGCGGCCGCCGGAACGGGTACTTTCCTCCGGCATATCTAATGTCTCGCGGTCTTCGCTTTCGGTGAGCGCTCCGCAAACGAGGTGTTGGCCCGTCCGAACGTCGTCCAGCTTAGCGTAGCCGGGAGCCGTGCCGCTGCTTCTCAGTGGTGCTGCTGCGGCACCGACTAACTCCGGGGTCTTCTCCAACGCCTCCTTGATAAGGGCGGGATGCTCCGGTGTGACCAGCACCTCTCGCGTGCTGTCGGGCGTGTTGACCGCATAGACCGGACCCTCATACAGCCGACGCATGTTGCGGGCGACCGGGTGGAGCCCCCCGTCGGCCGTGAGGACGCGCTCGCCCTTCCGAACATCCTCGATAGGTTTATAGCCCGATTCGACGCGGACCAGCGCTCCCGGAGCGAAGCAGCCGAACAGGTTTTTCCCGCCCGACTCCTGCTCGACGAGGGCGCAGGCTGTCGAGAGGTAGAGCCCGTCCGGTCCCATCCGCTCTACCTCGTTCACCAAGATCTCGCCGATGGGGGAGTAAGGGACGTGCGGGTAGTAGTCCTTCTCGCGGAAGTAGTCGTCGATGATCTGCGCTTGGGTAGCCATGCTACGTCACCCTCCTCAATTCGTCGTTTGTCGCCCGGAGGAAGACTCGACCGAACCCTTCCTCCGCCTTCGGCTCCGGCGGCACGGACTGGAGTGGGTCGTAACCCCGGACCCCCGCGGCCATGTTGTCCAGAAGGGCATCCGCCTCCCGGATCAGGGGGGCGAAATGTTCGCGCGGGTAGCTCTCGACCCGCGCAGCCTGCGTCGCCGGGTCACCGTACTCCCCCGCGAAGCGGTCCATACGGAGAGTCCGTTGCCTCGTTCGCCCACCCTGGCGCGTACGATTGAACGGAAGCGTGGCCGTCATGGCTGTTGTCTTCTGACACTCGAACGCTCCTTCCCTAGCCTTCTTTCTTTCGCGGTCGAGGAGATCCGCCGTCTCTCGTCTCCGATGTCCGGACCGCCTCGATCCCCACGCCTTACATGAAATCCGGCGACGATGAAACAGCGATGAATCCGGGATGAAAAATCAATCTAAATCAGCTAAATTCCCGAGGTTTCGGTGATCCGTTAGGTCCCCGGCTCGTGACGTCTATCCCGTTATGCTGACTCAGCCCCCGAGGGCGTCCTCCCGCAACCCGGTGCCTTTCTCCGCCAGATCCCTGCAATTCACCAGCGCGATGCCGCAGTTCCAGACGGATTCATCGAGAATTCATCGCCGTATCATCCACGACTCACCTCCACCTGCTTCGATTCCTTCACCAGCAAACAGGAGGTGGCCGTCGAGAGAGCCACCGCTGCGTGGAAGACCGGCAGACCCAAGCACTGAGGAGGAGCGGTTTATGCCCACCACACCCACCTACCCCGGCGTCTACATCGAGGAGTTGCCCAGCGGGGTGCGCACCATCACGGGCGTTCCGACCTCGATCGCCGCGTTTGTCGGGTCGGCGCGCCGCGGGCCGGTGGACGAGCCCCAGCGCATCACGAGCTGGGCGGATTTCCAGCGCACCTACGGCGGCCTCTGGCGCCAGAGCACGATGGGCTACGCCGTCTACCACTACTACCAGAACGGCGGCAGCGACGCGGTTATCGTGCGCGTCCACAACGGCGCCACGGCGGCGACCCTGGATCTGGGCAACGGCGTGACGCTGCGGGCGAGCGATCCGGGCTCCTGGGGCGGGAGCCTGCGCGCCCGCGTCGAGCACCCCGACCCGAACGACGACACGCTCTATAACCTGATCGTCCGCGACGCGGGCACGGGGGACGAGGAGCGCTACCTCAACGTCTCGACGGACGAGGGCTCGCCGCGCGGGCTGGGTAGGGTGTTGCGGCCATCCGCGCTCGTGGAGTCGGCGGGGGCCCTGGATGCGCGCCCCGACGAGAACGCGGCGAACATCCCACTCGGCACGGACCCCTTCTCGGACGACGCTCCGGACGTGCGACACACCCGTCGACCAGGACGCGCTCGCCGGCAAGCCGACCTGCTTCGTCACGCTGGACATGCCGTACCCATTCAGCGGGGAGGAGAAGAAGTTCTGGGAGATCGAAGAGGTAGTCGGCTACCGGCCGCTCGTATTGCGCGGGGACGTCGGCGCCGATGACAAGAGCATCCGGTGGGCGCCCGCGCGGGGGATGGAGGGGTGGTTGCGGGAGACCCTCTTCGAGAAGATGGCGGAGCACGAGCGGGGCGACAGCATCGTGGCGCACCTGACGCTCAAGGGCAACTTTATCTGGGCGAAGGGAGATCCGGCCCTCTTCCTGGACGGCGAAGCGGTCTCAGCACCCCAGACGCGGGAGAGGCCCGTGGGGTTGGACCTGCCCAGCGGCGACGACCGGCGGGGCGGGGACTTCGAGATGTGGTTCCGGATAGGGTCGGAGTTGTTCAGCGTGCGCTCGGTGGACCTGGCTCCGCAGGCGGCCATAGGAGGCACCGTCGTGCAGGGTACGGTCGAGACGCACGGGACGGTAACCAAAGACGTCGACGTCACCGTGGAGAGCAGCGATCCCACGGTAGCGGACTTCGGCGATGGCCGGAGTCGGATCACGGTTACGGTCCCCGATGGGTCGGGCGAAGCACGCTTCCAGGTCTTCACCAGGCCAATTCCCACCGACCGGCCCGTCACCATCTCGGCCTCCAGCGAGGACGCCCGGGAGACCGTGAAGACGGCCACGTTGACGGTGCAAAAGCCCGCGCTCGATAACATCAACTGCGATCCGAACGTGGTCTCTCCCGGTGGCGCCTCGAAGGGCACTATCTCCTTGAGGGGTCTGGCTCCGGCCGGTATGG
>JALZNL010000060.1:8639-9439 GCA_030857715.1 Actinomycetota bacterium
ATCGGCCTGAGCGCCACCCCCGATGTATTGGTGGACTTGCCGAGAATCGTCGAGGTGGACGAGGGGAGCTCGAGCACGGACTTCCGGCTCACCATCAGCACTGACGCGGTGGAGGGCGAGCCCATCGAGATCACGGCGTTGTACGAGGAAGATTTCGTCCAGACTAACTTGACCATATCTAGCCTGGGCCTTCGCCCCCGGTAAGGGAGGCAGTCGCGCCGGCGATACAGGGCACATTGGCCGGGGTAGCGTTCCGGACCGCGGCCAAGCGGCTCTGCCGATGCACCGCAGAGAGCGACGACGAACAGGGGCCATCATCCGGGTGCTGGACGCCGACATGGACGAGAGCGGGTTCGAGGTGGGCACCTCGAACCCGCTGTGAGATCGTTGCTCGTCTCCTGGGGGTGTCCTCGGCGATAAAGTCCAGGTAACGGGCTTCAGCCCAACCAGCCCTCGCCCCGCTCCCTCGTTGGAAGAGTCCTCCGACACAGTAAAGACAGCCACGTTGACGGTGCACCAGCCCGCGCTTGCGACTCTGTTCTGCGACCCGAACCCCACCACTCTTGGTGGCTCATCTAGAGGTTCCGCCTTTTTGAACCACGCCGCTCCGGCCGATATGGAGGTCGCTCTGAGCAGCAACCTCAAATAGTGGACTGGCCTGCGAACGCAACCGCCTCCTGACCGGTAGTTTGTTGGGACGGGATACGTGGGCTAGGATCGCTCGAAATACGCTTGCTCGATCGCCGTAAGTGCGCTGTAATTTGACCACATATCGGACTCTCCCAGATCGCAATCGGATC
>JALZNL010000061.1 GCA_030857715.1 Actinomycetota bacterium
CCTGGAGGCTGGCCTCCCCCACGCCGACGTGCTCTTCACCGCCACCGGCCGCGACGGGGCCGTTCCCCCCGAAGCCCTGTCGTCCTGCAAGGACGCCGCCTTCCTCGCCAACCTCGGCCACACGACCGGCGAGCTGCCCGTCGAAGAACTCCGCCGGCACGTCGTGGACGTCCCACGTCCACATGTCGAGCGGTGCGAGGTCGGGGGCAAAAACTTTTACCTGCTCGCGGGCGGGGCGATGTTCAACCTGGCGGCGGGACCGGGAGATCCCTACGACACCTTCGACCTCGTCACCGCGCTCATGATCGAGGCGACCGGCTTCCTCGCCACCGAGGGCGTCGGTTACCCGCCCGGCGTCCATCCCCTGCCCAGAGAGGTTCAGGACCGCGCGGCCCGACGCTACCTGTAAGAGCGGCAAGAACACTCGCTATCTACGGGATCGGGACGCTGGAGACGGTGAACGGGAGCTTCGGCCTCGTCGTGTTGAGTTGGGAGTTGACGACCAGCAGGCTATCCTCGTATTTGGCGACGGTCGTCGGGAGACGGAAAGAAGGGTCGGAGAAAGCATCGTCGGTGGTGCCGCTAGCAAGGTCCTTCGAGAGGCGGACGGGCACGACATCTCCAGGCACCTCACGGACGACATAGAGGGTACGGCCGTCGAGCAGGAGGCCGTCTCCGGTCTTCAACGTCTCTCCACCGAGGTCTACCTCGACTATCTCTCTGGTTCCGGTGTCGATGCGGTAGAGGCGGCCGGTGTTGAACTGGACCGTGAGCAGGAACCGCCCGTCCTCTGTCGCGGCGATCCCGTTGAGGTTGAAGCCTCCCCCATACTTGATGGGCGTCCCCCCAAAATCGAGCCACGGCTCTATGTCACCGATATCCCCATGCGTCAGTGGGACCCGGAAAAGCGTCGGCCTGAACGAGTCCGTAAAGTAAGCGGCGTCATCCGTCACCACCACGTCGTTGATGAGGGTCGAGGAGGCCCGGGGCGTGTTGAGAACTTCGATCAGATCGCCGGAGCCCGCATCGTAGACGAAGGCGCGGCCCGAATCCCTGCCCGAGATCCAGAGCCGACCTTCCCCGTCAACCTTCATACCGGTTACGCCCCGGCGCCCGTCGGCACCACCCTCCAGAAAGACCTCGGTCTTCCCCGAGCCGTCACGGACGTTGCCCCGGTAGACGGCGCCGTTGCGGGTGCTCCCGACAAAGAAGTCGCCGGTGGCCGGATCGTAGGCCACCCCCTCTGGGAAAACCCCCTCGCCCGGCAAAGTGAAGCTCTCCACCGCCACCGGTGACTCGTCCGTGGTGGTCCCTTCCGCCGTCGTCTCCTCGACGGTGGCTTCCGCTCCCGGGGCCGACACCACCGGAGTATCCGCCTCCTCCGCATTTTGATCCGTGCCGCCACACGCGGCGAGCGTCAGTCCGATGGCGAGGGCGATCAAGGTCAGCGTCGCTCTCCGTGGTGTACCGTCGCCGATGCCGGGTAGGTTGTTGGCTTTCGCGGAAGACGTTCGGGGGATGTAGACCTGGATCATGCTCGCGCTCCTCTCGTTGGATATGCGAAGGGTGGCGCCATCACACGGCGCCACCCTGTTCTCCAGGGCTAGATATCGTTTCCGAGGTTCCCTTCGCCGAACCGGCAGCCTTCGTGTTCTCCGGTATGGACCTTCTCTCTCTGAGTGTCCGGCCGCTGGCCTTCGTCCCTGGGCGCGGCGTCCTGTGCAACGGCCGCGCCGCCGAGGACCGTCAGCCCCACCGCGAAGACGGCTCCCGCGATCCAACGCTTCATGGTCGTCTCTCCTCTCTATTGGGGATTACCGTTCCGGGTCGGACGAGAGCTCGATGTCCGTGGGGCCGTGGCCCGTCTCCTGCACGACGATCTCACCATTCTTGGCCCACATGACGTGCGGCGTGTTCGGCGGCGTGTAGATCACGGACCCGGCCGGATATGGCTCGAGCTCGGCCTGGTCGAAGCCCTCCCCGACCCCGAAGTACATGGTCCCCGAGAGCACGGTCGTGATGCGGGCGTCTGGGTGGGTGTGGGCCGGGAACCTTATCCCCTTCTCGATCTTCCCGAAGCTCGTATACAGTTGCCGCCGCGTCGGGTCTCCCACCCCTGCCGCATTCTGGACGCCGGGCACGTCGGGGTTGTCCTCCCACTCCAGGTCCGGCGGAACGAAAGCCTGGACGCTCCCGGACGAACCGGGCCCGTTCTTTCTCTCCTGTTTGGCGCCCGAAGCCTGCGCGGTCTCTTGCGTCGCCGCGTCCTGCTGGGCGAAGGCCACGGCTCCCACGGTCGCCAGCGCCGCGACGACGGCCACAACAATCCATTTATTCACGGTCTCTGCTCCTCTCTCGACGGTCTTCCGTTGCTTTCTGGTCAAGTTCGCGTCGTGGGCGGCCTCCTCTCCTCTATCTCTCGGCCGTAGTGTCGTCTTCTGGTCTGTAAGTCGGATCAGAAGCGCATAAGAACCTTCACAGGAAAGGCCGGAAACGGCGCCTAGACGGAAGGGGAGGGTTATCATCCGGGGAGATGAAGCGCATCCTGATAGTCGAGGACGAGGAGATGATGGCCGGGATGGTGGCCCGGGTCCTGCGCCAGGAGGGCTACGCGGCCGAGACGGCCGGCGACGGCGGCTCGGGGTTCTCGCGGGCCACTGACGACTCGTTCGACCTCCTCATCCTCGACTGGATGCTCCCGGATCGCAGCGGCGTCCAGATCCTGCGTGGCCTCCGGGCCGGGGGTGTAAGCACGCCGGTCCTGATGCTGACGGCCCGCGACCAGATCGAAGATCGGGTAGAGGGACTCGACGCTGGAGCCGACGATTACCTGCCCAAACCCTTCGCACTGCCTGAGCTGCTGGCGCGGGTGCGGGCGCTCACACGACGCTCCGCCGAAGCGCCGGCGGAGACGACCATCAGGGCTGGCGACCTCTCCCTGGACCCGGTCCGCCACGTCGTGCGTCGGGGGGACGAACGGATCGAGCTTACCGCCAAGGAGTTCGCGCTCCTGCACCTCCTCATGGGCCGTCCCGGCCAGGTCTTCACCCGGTCGGTCCTCCTCGACACCGTCTGGGGGATGCCGGGCGAGGTCCAGACCAACGCCGTAGAGATGTACGTCTCCTACCTGCGAAAGAAGCTGGACCGGCGGAGCGAGCCCTCGCACATCCGCACCGTCAGGGGCGTAGGCTACGCGTTCCGAGCCGGGCCGGAGGCCTGATGTTCGACAGCATCCGTCTGAGGCTCACGCTCGGCTACGTCGGGATTCTGGCCCTGATACTGCTCCTCTTCGGTGGCGTGCTGGTGCTCGGCTTCAGGGACGCTACCGTTCGCCAGCACGACGACCTGCTGATAAAGGAGGCCCGCGCCTGGGCCGCGACGGCCGCCAGAGAAGGGCGGGTAACCATGACGACGGAGTCGGGCGAGTACGCTCTGGTCCAACTCACACCGGGGGGAAGCGTACAGTTCAGGGACGCCACGGCCCGGTCACTGGGGCTCCCCGCCGAGGACGTCGCCCGCCGGACCGTCGCTGAAGGTGAGAGGGTCATGGTCACCACCGGGGGCACGGAAGGGGCGGCGCGCGTGGCGAGCGTGCCGGTCTTCGACGGCTCGGGCCAGGTTACGGGCGTGGTGCAGTTCGGCCGGTCGCTGCGGACGGAGCTGGAGGCGGTCGACCGCCTGCTGCTGGTACTCATACCCATCGGGGTCGGTTCACTCCTGCTGGCGGGCGTCGGCGGGCTTCTCATGTCCCGGCGGGCGATGAGGCCGGCGCGGGAGGCGTTCGAGCGCCAGCGGGCCTTTATCGCGGACGCCTCGCACGAGCTCAAGACGCCCCTCTCACTGGCGAGGATCGCAGGCGAGGTTCTCGCGCGCGAGCCCGAGGCACCTGACGCAGCCGAGATCCGGGCGCGCCAGCTCTCCGAGATCGACCGCACGAGCGCCATCCTCTCGGACCTCCTGACCCTGGCCCGCCTCGACGCCGGCAAGCTCGGCGTCGGGCGCGAAACCTTCGACCTGGCGCAGGTCATCTTCGAGACGGCCGATCGCTTCCGCACCAGGGCGGCGGACGGGAGCGTCACCCTCGAAGTCTCCGTCCCTGGCAAAATCCCCGCCCGCGGCGACGCGGGTAGAACGGGCCAGATCCTGGCCGCCGTCCTCGACAACGCCACGAGGCTAACGCCGGAGGGAGGGTGCGTCACGGCGACCGGGAACCTCCGAGAGGGCCGGGCCGAAGCCGTCATCTCCGACACCGGCCCAGGCATACCCCCCGATCACCTCCCGCGCGTCTTCGATCGCTTCTACCGGGTGGAGTCGGCCCGCGCCCGCGGCAAATCCGGCGGGGGGCACCGGGCTCGGGCTCGCCATCGCCCGTGACCTCGCACGCGCCCAGGGCGGCGACCTCGACGCCAGGAACGCCGGCGAAGGTGGGGCCGTGATAAGTCTCACCCTCCCTGGTGGCTGACTCTTCGGGCGGAAGCTACTGGAGCAGCTTCTTCAGGTTCTCTTCGAGGTAGTCGGCCGTCACCTGGCCTTCTGGGTTGTAGGCCACGGCCTCCTTGCAGAGGTGGTAGAGGGCGAGGGTGCGGGTGGGCGTGAGGCGGCGGTTGCCGGCCTGATCCAGGACGAGCCGCATGAGCTCCAGGGCGACCTCGGCCTCGCTCTTCTGTTGGTCCATCCGGGCGGCTCCTCCCCGTCGTTTGCGGGGGGAATTATATCGGGAAGAGGCGGCGCTATGGTAAACTTTTGGCGCTTTGATACCATCATGTGGCCCCAGCACGGACCCGAGAATTTTTCTAGAGAACGCATGCAAAGCGGGGGCCTCCCGTGGGTAGGGCTGGTCCCAACCATGTCACCTGCCCCGTGTGCGGGTACGCGTTCCGGGACACGCAGGCTGGGAACTACGTCACCGTCGGCAGGGAGGCGGATTTCTGCCCCAAGATCCCGGGCCGTCCCTCCGACGGGGCGCGCCTGATCCGGAACAGCATAACCGTGTGCCCGGCCTGCTCTTTCGCCGCGGGCGAGGACTTCGCCGGCCTGTTCCTCTCCTTCGACGAGCGCTACGACGTGGAAGAGCGCCTGAAAGAGGACGGCCTGCTCAGGGTCTTCAGGTCCGCCTCGCCGCCGTGGCTGGCCTTCCACGCCGCCGAGATCTGCGGCAAGGCCCGCGGCGCGAGCTCCCGAGAGCTCGGCGACCTCTGCCTGCGAGCCTCGTGGGTGTGCCGCAAGGAACGCGAGCGCCCTTTCGAGAGCACCTTCCAACTGAGGGCCGTCCGCCACTTCCTCCGCTCCCTCCAGGACGAGGACCTCGTGGGCCGCGAGCTCTCCGTGACCACCTACCTCGTCGGCGAGCTCAACCGCCGCCTCGGCAACCACCGCGAGGCCCTCAACTGGTACGTCAACGCCGGACGCACCACGGAAGGGGACCCCCGCATCGCCTGGCTCGACCGCCTCATAGACAAGCAGAGAAAGCTGGCCGAGGAGCAGGCGGCTTAGGAGGAAGGCATCAGGTTTCAGGCATCAGGCTTCAGCACTTGCTGTACGGGCCGGTCGGGAATAAGAGCTTGCGCCAATAGGCGAGTAGCGTGTGTTTCAAGCAGTGACGCGAAGTCTCGGCATGGTGGACGGCATCGCCGGGATGTGCGAGACGGAGCTGGTAGTCGAGTTCGAGGTCAAAGAAAGCATGTTCAGGATAGGCACGAGGGAAGTCGTTTCTCCTTCGAGGAGATCGAGTCCGTCGGAGACGTCCTGCGCAACTGGAACTACGAAGCCGCCGACACCAACAGCGTAACCATCACCCGCATCGCCTGGACAAACGCACCGCATCCCCCCAGCAACCCATAGGGGCGAGTTTCAAACCCTCCCGGACACCAACGTCGTCGTCGGCCGGACCACATCGCCACATCCCCTGAAACCTGATACCTGAAGCCTGAAACCTACTATTCGACCGTCCGCGCCACGACCTCGTCCCCGGCTTGTTTGTCCGGCACCCAGTATGAGATGCCTTCTATGTATTGCGGTGTTCCGGGGTAGAGCTCTGCCTCCTCAATGCCGGAGATGCGGGTGCGTATGGCGAAGCGGGCGGCTTGCAGGGGGTTCATGTTCGTGTCTATGTTGCGCCAGGTCGCCCGGGCCGTGGCGGGCAGGCGAGTCAGGTTCGAGGGGGAGGTCGACTCCTGGGCCAGCTCGCGCAGGAACCTCTGCTGGCGGCCGATGCGGCCTATGTCCGCGGTGGGGCCGCCCCGGTAGCGGACGTAGGCTAAAGCCTCGAAACCGTCGAGCTCCCTGGTTCCGGCGGGGATGGAGACGCGGCGGCCCTCTATGCCGACCTCTATCGGCTCGTTGACCTCCAGGGTGATGCCGCCCATGGCGTCCACGATGTCTTTCACGCCGCTGAAGTTCACGACCACGTAGTCGTCGACGGGGACGCCGGTCAGGTTCTCGACGGTTTGGGCGGTGAGGTCGGGACCGCCGGTGGCGAAGGCGGCGTTGATCTTGTCCTCCCCGACGCCGGGTATGTCCACGAGCGTGTCCCGCGGAACGGCGAGCATCCCCCCGCCCGCCTTCGTCACGACTATCGTGTCAGAGCGCGACGCCCCGCCCGCTGACGCGTCGCTTCCCAGCAACAAAGCCCGTTGCGTCCCGAAAGGGAGGAAGAGGTACGCCAGCACGAGCATGAAGATTAGCAGCAGTACCAGCAGCGCCGGCTTCAGGAAGCCGCCGCGACGCTCCCCTTCCGGCGGCCGTCCCGCTTTGAATACCTTCATGCCCACGGGTGGACTTCTAACACAAAATGGAGTGCTGTCGACAGGACGGACATTCAGTTCCGGGTGATATTTCACCCAACTACGGGGGGCGACTTGTGGGTATACTAATCCTCGTGGAGCAGCTCAAGACAGCGTCGTTCGGGCTCGAAGAGGAGCGGGTGGCCTGGGAGGGCCTGGCGGCGTCTTGCGCGGGGCCGATCCGGCGCCTCGGCGCCTTCGTGCTGCTCGGTTTCGTCTTTTTCGTGGCGGCCACGACCGCGATGGTCCTCTTCTACAACCTCTTTGGCGCCCGTTATGTCGAGGGGGCTAGCGTTCCCGTCCCGGAGCGGGCGTTCTACGTAACGATGTCCCTGGGGCTCGCGCTCGCCGCCGGCGGGTATCTCGCGTGGCTCGCGCGGAGCCTGCGCTCCTTCCGGGCGTTCGGGCGCATCCTGCGGCGGGGCGACGTGGACCCCGAAAAGCCCACCGCGAACGGCCTGCGGGCGTACTCCGACGAGCAATTGCTCGCCCTCAGCTCCCGTTACGAAAGGATGCCGGCCGGCCGGCTCAGGGATCTCTTCGAGCGGGTCTTCGGGTTCCACAAGGACGACTCGTTCAGCCTGGGCCCCTTGAGCGTCCTGCCCGGCACCTTCGAGATGGGCTCTTTAAGGGTCGAGTGGGAGACGCAGTTGATCCTGATCTCCGGCGAGCCGATGCCCAAAATAGGCTGGTGGACCGAGGGCCGCCACAACCTCCTTCCGCGCAAGCCCGACGAGGTCAGGAAGCTCGTCTACACCCTCCGCTACACCGAGGCCTCTGTGCGCGAGCTCAAGCGCCGTTACGGCTACCGGACCGAGCGCTGGTACGCGACCGTCCCCGAGGGCAAGCTCTTCGACGCCGTCCGCGACCTGGAGACCTCCCAGCGCGTCCACGTGGCCCTCGGCCGCCGCTCGCCCACAGCCTAACCGGAACCCTCCAGGCAGGCGTCCCCGTCCGCCCGGGTGGCTGCTAGAGTACGCGGATGGAAGCAGCGTTCGGCGCCGGGCCGCCGTACACCGTCGGCGTCGAGGAGGAGTTCCAGCTGGTGGACCCCGCCTCGCGCTCCCTGGTCCCGGCCGTGGGCGCCGTGATGGAGTCCGGCGACGGGGCGGGCCTCGTCACCTCCGAGCTCTCGCGGTCCTGCGTGGAGATGATCTCCCCGGTCTTCGAGACGGTCTCGCACCTGGCGCGGGAGCTCCCCGTCCTGCGGCGCCGGGTGGCGGAGATGGCACGCAGCGCGGGCGTCGAGATCGTCGCAGCCGGAACCCATCCCTTCTCCGAACCCACAGAACAACCCCTCGCGGAAAGCGCGCACAACCGGCGCCTGGAGGACGAGATGGGCTGGGTGGCCCGGACCCAGGCCATCTACGGCCTTCACGTCCACGTCGCCGTGCCGGACGGGGATGCGGCGATAGGGGCCGTCAACGAGCTCGCCCGGCGGGTGCCGCTGCTCGTGGCGCTCTCGGCCAACTCGCCGTTCTGGCGCGGTTCGGACACCCAGCTCGCCTCGACCCGAATCAAGATCTTCGAGATGTTCCCGCGTTCCGGCCTGCCCCCCGCGTTCGGTGGCTGGGAGGACTTTGTCCGGCACGTCGAGACGCTCGTCGCCTCCGGCAGCATTCCGGACTACTCCTGGTGCTGGTGGGACGCCCGCCCCCACCTCAAGTTCGGCACGGTCGAGCTGCGCGCCCCCGACGTCCAGACGGACGCCTCCCACACCACCGCCCTCGTGGCCCTCGTCCAGTGCCTCGTCGCCGGCGCCGACGGCCGCGCGCCCGAAGACCCGCTCCTTATCGCCGAGAACAAGTGGCGGGCGGTCCGCCACGGCATGGACGCCACCTTCTACGACTTCGCCGCCGAAAAGTCCGTCCCGGCCCGCTCGCTGGCGCGGGATCTAGTAAACGAGCTGCGCCCGATCTCGCAGGACCTCCGCTGCGAGGCCGAGCTCGAAGGGGTTGTGGAGATAGCGGACGGGGGTACCGGCGCGGAGTTGCAGAGGGCGGCGTTCCAGAAGAACGGTTCGTTAGAAGGTCTCGTGGACCATCTGGCCGGCGCAACCGTTCCTGGGTAGTAGGGGCGCTTCGCGAAGCGCCCCTACTACCAACCATCCTTACCGGGTTCTTCTCTACCCGCCGATGCGGGACTCTTCCAGGTCGAGGTCGCGTTCGATGCGGCGCATGGTTTCGGGGCTGATCTCCCCCCCGTCGCGCATGCGGATTATGGCGTCCCGCTCGGCCTCGATGAGGTCTCGCCGCCACTCGCGCCAGGTGGCGGAGCTCTGGGCGTACTCTTCGGTCATGCCGCCGGCCTCGATGCCGGCCTCGTAGCGGGCGATGCGGTCCTCGTAGTACTCGCGCATGCCCTGTTCCCTCTCCGGGGGGAGGCCGTTCTCCGCGCAGATCTGCTCCAGCCGGTCCAGGGCCGAGCGGGCGCCCTGGAGGCGGGCCTTCAGCTCCGAGATCCTGCCTGTGTTCCCGTTTTCTCTGATGCCGAGCGCTTTTATGAGGAGCGGGAGGGTGAGCCCCTGCAGGACGAGCGTCGCGAGGATCACGGCGAAGGTGATGAAGAGGACCAGGTCGCGGCCGGCGAGCGGTTCCCCGCCCACGGTGGTCAGGGGCACGGTGAGGGCCGCCGCCAGAGAGACCGCG